>JAJFIM010000482.1 GCA_021774995.1 Alphaproteobacteria bacterium
GATGACGCCAAGGCGCGCGGCGTTGAAGACGGCGATATGGTCAAAGTCTTCAACGACTCAGGGTTTTTTCTGGTTCTGGCTCATCTCAGCTCGGGCATTCAGCCGGGTATGATGTTCATGTATCATGGATGGGACCCCATGATGTTTGAGGGGCGGCAAAATTTCTCCGCCGTTATCTCTACGGCCGGTCTGATCAAACCAACGTCCATGGCGGGCGATTGGGGTCATTTAGGCTACCGGCCTTTGGCGTTCGCGCCTAATCAGACCTATAAGGATTTTACCTGCGATTTTAAAAAAGCCGAAGACGGCGATTTTGACGAGAACGCCGCATGACGCCGCTTGTCTCAACAGAAACAGCGCGCGCGGCGCCCTTGCCCGACATGCGGCGGACGGACCAAACGGCTTCAGTCAGAGCGCTCGCTTACGCGCTGTTCTCCAAGCTGTTAAGCTCGCCGTTTGAACGCCAGGAAACTCTCGATGAAATATTTGGCGCGGGAGCGTTGCCTGAACTTTTTGCCGGTCTTCAAGAAACCCTTCCCTATGAGGTTGAATTTCATAGCCTGCGCGAACGCCTGCAGGGGATGACCGGTCAAGAGGCGCGCGCTTTGGGGGCGGAATACTCCTCGTGCTTTGAGGTGGGAAATGACGGACCGCCCGCGCCGCTGCGCGCGGAACTGGTGCGTGTGGGGATGAGTAAAATGAAAGAGGAGTTGATCCGATTTTATAATTATTTTTCTTATGACCTTCAGGATCAGAGAGCCTGGGCCCCGGATCATATCTCCATTCAGTTGGAATTCATGCAGGTGTTGTGTTTAAAGGAAGCTGCGCAAGAAGAGTTGGATAAGGCGTCCTTTGACCGCGCCCAGCTTGATTTTCTGGAGCGCCATATTGTGTGCTGGTTGCCGGTTTCGATCGGTAAATTGGCGGCGCGCGCCCCTGGCGGCTTTTATACTATTGTAATGTTGGCGCTTGGGGACTTTTTGGAACGCGACCGTCTCTGGAATGTTGAAACAGCGACCCCAATTCAAGAGGAAAATTAATCGATGGCCCGTCAAATTGCGATGGTTCTTGATCTTAACAAGTGCATTGGCTGTCACGCCTGCACGGCGGCGTGCAAATCGCTGTGGACGGATGAGCCGGGTCAGGAATATATGCTGTGGAACAATGTCGAAACCAAACCGGGTATGGGATATCCGCGCAATTGGCAGACCAATGGCGGCGGTTGGAAAGACGGCGAGCTGCAACTCAAAGAAATTCCGGCGCCCGAAGAGTTCGGCAATGTGATCGCCCTCAATCATGAGGAGGTTTATTTTGAAGGGAGCGACAAGCGCCTGAAAAGCGAAGAGGAGATGTTGTGGGGTCCCAATTGGGAGGAAGATTCAAGCTCCGGCGAATACCCCAATAATTACCACTTCTATTTGCCGCGCCTTTGCAACCATTGCACCAATCCAGCTTGCCTTGCCGCGTGCCCGGTGCGGGCCATTTATAAACGCGAAGAAGACGGCATTGTTCTGGTGGATCAGGATAAATGCCAGGGCTTTCGCGAATGCAACAAAGCGTGCCCCTATGACAAAGTATATTTCAACATGGTCAGCGGCACGTCGCAAAAATGCATTTTCTGTTTTCCGCGCGTCGAGCAGGGCGTGGCCCCGGCTTGCGCCCGCCAGTGTCCGGGCCGGTTGCGCTTTGTCGGATTTCTCGATGACATTGGCAAGCCCATCGACCTTCTGGTGAATAAATGGAAAGTGGCTTTGCCTCTGCATGAGGAATACGGCACGGAGCCAAACGTTTTTTATGTCCCGCCCATGTTGCCGCCTACCTTTGATGAGGAAGGCGATATCGCGCAAGATTCGCGCGTGCCGCTCGACTATCTGCAATATCTATTTGGCGCGCAGGTCGATGAGGCGTTAAACACCATGCAACGTGAAATGGAGAAAAAGCAGAATGGAGAAGAGTCTGAATTGATGGATCTTCTTATCGCCAAAGAGTGGAAATCTCTGTTCAGCATTCCTGATGTGAAGGTGTATTGATGGCAAGCGTTGAGGCGGCAAGCGGCGGATTTAGTGAGGGCGGGGCGGTGTCCGGCGCGCGGCGTGTTCTTTTGATGTCGACCCTTGTGGTCTCAACGGTTCTGGCGAGCCTGGATTCAAGTTTCGTTCCCATCGCTTTTGCCGACATGATTGACGACCTTGACACCAACACGGCGACGGTTGTGTGGGTCGCGCTTGGATATCTGATTGCAGCCACCGGACCGATGCTGTTTTTCTCGCGGCTCGGCGAAGCGATCGGTCAGGTCCGTTTTTTTCAAATCGGCACCGTCACTTATGCATTGGCCATGTCGGCCTGCGCTTTTGCGCCCAGCGTCGACTGGCTGATTGCTTTGCGCATAATACAGGGTTTTGGCATGGCGATGTTTCTGCCGGCGACATTTGCCATTGCCGGCCAGATTTACCCGCAGGCCCAGCGGGGGCGGGCTCTGGGTATTTTGCAATCGGCCAATGCGGCGGGGTTCTTGTTCGGACCGATATTCGCAGGTTTCCTGCTAGACGCATTTGATTGGCGGGCGATTTTTTCCAGCCGGATTCCTTTCGCCATTTTCGCCATCGCGATTGCCCTGACCGCGTTTGGCAAAAAAGGCGCGTTGATCCCTCTGAAAAAACGCGAGCATTACGACATCACCGGGGCGGTGTTTCTCACCATTGCTTTTTTTGGCATTCTTTACGGCCTGAACCGTCTGCCGGTGGAGGATAACCATCTGGAAGGCCTGGTGTGGCTCATTACCATTGTCGGCATTGCTTTTTTCATGATGTTTTTGCAACAGGAGCGGTTGAGCAAAGACCCTCTTGTCGATCTTGTCCTGTTCCGGAAAAACCAAGCTTTCGCCAAATCCTCTATCGCTTTTGCGGCGCTGTTCGCCAGCTTTCCGGTGCAATTGTTTATCTGGCCGCTTCTGCTGCTCTCCGGCATGGAGATACCGGCCTGGGAAGTGGGGCTGATCATGGCCGTGCCGGCGGTGGCGACAACGGTTATCAGCCCGATGGCGGGCCGGTGGGCGGATGGCATTGGCGCGGAGTTGTTGTGTTTTATCGGAACGTTTGTGGTTGCGATCGGCTATCTCGCCATGTTGTTTGTTGAAATCGACAGTGGCTATCTCGTTCTCTTGACGCCGATGATTCTCATTGGCGTGGGAACAGGTCTGTTTTTCTCTCCTAATAACTCTCTGCTCATGGGCTCCGTTCCGCCTGAGCGCGCCGGCATGGCTTCCGGGTTGATCGGCACTTTAAGGCAGTCGGGATATGCTGTTGGTTTTGCCGTGATTGCCAGCCTCTTTACGGCGGTGCAGGATAGCTATGAAAAAGACCTTACCGCCTATGCCGTAGAAATTCTGGATGAAGCGCCCGCAGCGAAGGTGTCGCTTTTGTTTGATGGCGGCGGGATCTGGTCGCCGGAAATCCTGCTGTATATCTTTCATATTACGGTTATCATTTGCACGGCCGTTCTTCTTCTGACTTTGATCAACTCCGTTCCCAAACTTAAAATGAGCGGCGTGCGGCACATAAGCGCCACGGCGGTTATGCTTCTGGTGGCGGTTTTTGGATCATTACTCTACGTGAACAGTTCGGAGCTCACCCCCGGCGACCCAACGGGCAATCTGGCCAGTTCCAATGCGGCTGAAACCCATGTCGCGGCTTTTGGATGGATGGCGCGTCAGGTGGACAGTGCGGCCCCTCAAGCGGCGCAAGCGGATCAGGTAAGCGGGGACGTTGTGTATCTCGACAATTGCTCATTCTGTCACGGTCAAACGGGAGAGGGCATAGAGGGCTTAGGGCTTACTTTGGCGGGCAGTTCTTTCATTGCCGAACTTGACGATGAGGCCCTCAAAGAGTTTATTCTAAACGGGCGCATGGATGATGATCCGGCCAATGTGACGGGGCAGATCATGCCGCCCATCGATTATCTTGAAGGCAAGGAATATACGGCTTTGATTCAGTATTTGCGTCAGATTAACCAGCCGTGAGGCGGGCGCCCGCGCTGAGAGCCGCTATTTAATTGAGGGCGTTATCCCGTGGCGCACAAATCCTTAAACGATCTTTCCGTCATCCCTGAGACAATCAATTTTGCCACGCAAAGCGACAAGCGCATTATGGTGGCTGATTTTGACGATATAGACGTTTACCATCCCGCGCTCATCCGAAAAATACTGGACATGGCGCCGCATGCAAAGGCGGCGCGCCTCCCCATTCCGGGCGCCTGTGGCGTAAAAATTTATGATTTGGATCAATGGGGCTGTGCGGAAGCCGATTTTATCTATCAAAGAGTTTTTGGCATTGTGTCTCAGATGTTTGATCTGCCGCAGACGGTTGTGGATTTGAGTTGGGCCAGCGTTTATCAGCGCCGGGACTATTGCATGCCGCACTCACATGTCCGGTCTAAAATTGCAATTGTCTATCTGCTGGATGAGGGCGATCCGGTTGACCGTAAAAAGGACCGTTTCGGCGGGCGCTTGTGTTTTGTCGATCCGCGCATTCCCGCCTCATGCCCTGAGGGAGACGGCATTATGACGCGGCCCCTGTTTCCAAAAATGAAGGCGGGGAGCATGATCGTTTTTCCATCTGATTTTATCCACTGGGTTCCGCCCTATTTGGGGAAAAAGCCCAGAATTTCCCTGTCATGGGATATTTCAGATGTGATTCTGCCCGGCGCGCCGACCAAAGATTTTGCGCGTCTTTAAGGGATTCACGGGAGAGGGGGGCTGAACTTTCCTTTGCATATCACGGGCCGAAACCAAAAGGCGGAGGGATTTGACAAAGTGTGAGTTTCTGGCGGAGACTCGATAGCGCTAAAGAGCCGTCGGCTGCGTGACGGCATGGCGAACAAGACGGGAGGCGCGGGCCATGTATATCAATTTCTGGTACCCGGCTGAGGAAAGCCGCAATCTGACCCAAAACCCCATCGAAGTGAGGTTGCTGGGTCAGGATTTTGTAGTTTTTCGAGATAGCGCCGGGGCGGCCCATTGCCTCTCCAATGTGTGCGTTCACCGGGGCGCTTCGCTGTCCAATGGTAAGGTGCGGGGCGATTGCGTTGAATGCCCCTATCATGGATGGCAATTCAATGGGGAAGGCGTGTGCACGCGTATTCCGTCATTGGGACCAGACGGGAAAATTCCGTCGCGCGCCAAAGTGGATTCCTATCCCGTTCAGGAAAAATATGGACTGGTCTTTGTGTTCCTCGGCGACTTGCCAGAAGAAGAGCGCCCCCCTCTCTTGCCCATCGAAGAATTTGGCGCGCCCGGCTGGCGCTCCACCGTGCAATGCTTTGAGTGGAATATCAATTTTCAGCGCACCGTCGAAAACGCGCTTGATCCGGCGCACAATGAATTTGTGCATCCCACTCATGGATTTTCCGGCACAAATGACAGCTACCGCGTGCCGGATCTCGATCTGATGGAATCGGACTGGGGCGTTGGATTCATGACCACCTATCTCGCCCCGCCGCTGGCCGACGATAAAATGAAAACAGCGTCAAAGCGCAGCGAGGACGCAACGATTTGG
>JAJFIM010000483.1 GCA_021774995.1 Alphaproteobacteria bacterium
GGGGGAAATGGCGATAATCGCGTCAAAACCCTGGTCCGGCATCGCAGGGATGAGGCGTGAGAGGACGTCCCGATTCATAGATTTAGTCTTTCTTCAAAAATACCGGATTTTAAGCAATTCTACCATGATCATAAATTGTGATCACAGGTATCGCAAGCCCTTTATCACGCCGCTCATCTGCGCCGGACAGGGGCCGCGCCGCAGCCAACTTCTTCAAAAGACATGGGAAACTCAGACTGTGCGCGGCGCTGAGACCATACCGCGATGGATCGCCGCCCGCGCCTGGGGCCTTTGGGCAATGGCGGCTTCAAAATTCTTTTCCCTCACCAGCGTCAGATCGGCGCCGTCGCCAATCTCAACGCCAGTTCGACCATCGCACACGCCGCCAAGCAGCAGCTTTGAATCATCAATATGCCCGGCGCCAGCCATCAATTGCGCAATGTCCAGAAGATCCGCATTGCCGTAAGGATAAAACGCATCCTGGACGTTATCGCTGGCAAAGCGCAGCGCGGCGCCCGCCTGGGCCAATTCAAGAACAGAGGTCAGCCCGCGTCTTATGGGCGTTCCGGCCCCCCGGTCCTGCAAATAGAGATTGGTTGTCGGCAGCGCGATCACGGTGATCCCGGCGCGCACTATTCCCTCTATCACGGATTTGCGCGCCTCCGCACCCAGAGCCGAAATGGCGCAGCCATGGGACAACGTCACGCGTCCCTCTAACCGCCTTTCAAGAACAGCCGCCGCCAGAGCGCCGCTGGAAGAATGATCCGGGTCAAGATGTTCATCCAGATGAAAATCAACCGGCGCGTCCAATTCCACAGCCAGATCCAGCAGCGCGGCAATGGATGCCGCGGAATCGGGATAATAGGCGGGAACGGCGCCCAGATGCGTGGCGCCGAGCTTCATCGCTGCGCGCAAAATGTCTCGCGCCTCCGCGTCGACCGGATCGTGAAGGGAGGACGCAAAGGCGACTATTTCAATGTCCATGCGGTCCATGACCGCGCCCCGCGCCTCAAGCGTCCCGTTCAACGCTTTGAAACCGGAAGAGGGATCGAGATCGGCGTGGGTTCTCAACCGCGTGGTTCCCTTGGCCAGCGCCTGTTCAAACAGCATGAGAGCGTGACGCCCATAACGCGCTTCATCATAAGATTGAAAAATCTTTCGCGTTATTTCAACCGCGTGAGTTAAAGATTGAGGACGCTCACCCCCCACGGTGAATGCTCTGTTGGCGTGAACATGCAGATCAGCCAATGCGGGCAGGCAAAGCCATGCGGGCTTTTTGCCGGGCCGGGCCTGAATGTCCGCAATGCGTTCTTTATCGAGCGTCAGATCGAACGCGCCGGAGCGAAACGGCAATCCGACGGACGACAAAATCAGGCGCCCGCCTTCATCATGATGAATGGGCGGGTTTATTGGGGCCGCGTCAGGCATCGACCGCGTCCAAACGCGCTTTCATCCACGTCGCCATTCTCATAGACCACGCGGCCATTCGAAATCGTCATAATGGGCCAGCCTTTGAGCTTCATCCCTTCGTAAATGCACGTTCCATGTCCCTCATGCCGCACAACCCGTTCTTCATCCAGGTCCACAAGCACGATATCAGCATCCGTCCCAGGCTCCAATGACCCTTTTTGCGGCGCAAGGCCAAAGCGCTTTGCGGGACCATAAGAATTGACCGTCGATAATTGCTGGAGGGTCAGTCCTCGATTGTGGACGCCATGGGTGATCAGAAGCGGCAACTCCCAGGGAAAGGAGACGGCGCCTGGAAATTCAGTCCACAGATCTTCGCCTTTCTTAGGCTTGAAAGGAACATGGTCGCTGCCCAAAGAGCCTATTTTGTCGCTGAGCATGCCGCGCCACAACCATTCTTTTTGTTCTTCATCGCGCAAAGGCGGCGAGATTTTCGCCGTCATGTCGAGATCCTTATCATAGGCCGTGCGCGTCAGGTAATGCGGGCAGGTTTCCACCGTGACGTCCATGCCGCGGGCGCGGGCCTCCGCCGCCAAATCCGGCCCGGCGCCCACCGACGTGTGCACCAGATAAAGCGGGCACGCCGTTTTCTCCGCCAGGAAAATCATGCGCTTGATGGTCTCAACCTCGCAAAAAGCAGGCCGCGATTCCGTATAGGCGGCCAGATCCTGCCGCCCCGTTTCGACCATCTCTTTTTTTAACCACGAAGCGATGGCGGTGTTTTCGCAATGAACCGACACCACCCCGCGGGGAAGTTTGGAGACTTTGAGCATCGTGGCGTAGACCCATCCGTCCGTCGCCGGAACGATGCCGATGGGATTAACGGGCTCATAGCCAAAATAGAGTTTGAAGGACTGAACGCCCGTCTCCTCGACGATCTTCGGGATCTCATGGATATGCTCTTCTCTTTGGATGCCGAAGTGAAACCCAAAATCGATGCAGGCGTTCGCTTCGCCAAGAGCGCGCCGCTCCTTGTAAAAGGGAATGTAAGACGGCTCCAAATTGCGGATGTAAAGCAGCACGCTCGTCAATCCGCCGCGCGCCGCCTGCGCCGTCTCGCTGCGCATGTCTTCGTCAAAGGGGTAGGCCACGCCCAAATGGCAATGCGGATCGATCACGCCGGGCATCAGGCACCTTCCCTCCGCATCTATCACGCGGGACGCTTCGGGCAGCGCTTCATTAGCGCCCTCGGCGACAATTTTTCCCTCGTGAACCGCAATCCCGCCTTGAAATTCACCGCGATGGTCCGCCACGCGGGCGTTCCGGATCACCAAATCTACTTTCACGTTGCTGTCTCCTCTGAACGAATGCGCGCGATAATTTTCCGAATGCCGCTCCATTGGCTTGCCCCGACCGTAACAGGCGCGCGGCGGCCAAGAGCGCGCGCCCACACCGCCTTTCGGCCCGTTGAACGCGCATAGTCAAGATCGACACCGCCCGGCGGCGCGGACAGATCAACCACCAGAGCGGTTTGCGGCAGGCGGTCAATCACTTTTCTATCTACAATGGGCGCAGGAACGGTCGAGAGCAGAATGTCAAAATGCGGCGCCGTTTGCGCCAGGTCTTGCGTCGAAATTCCGCCCGCACCCATCGTATAGGCCATGGCCCGCTGCACGCGATTGCGCGCCGCAACGGTGACCCGGCCCCCAAGAGCGATCAAGGTCCGCGTCAAAACGGTACCGATATTGCCCTGCCCGACCACGCAGATGGACGCGTTATGAATTGTTATGGACGTGTTTTCGATGATCACTTTGAGCGCAGCCTCGACGATGGCCGGCGCCCGCAGCAGCATCAACTCCTGATCGGATTCATATTCGCAAATTTGAATGTCAAGACCTGCCGCGGCTTGGCGCAATCCATCATCCGCCGTTCCCATAACGATATGGGCGCGCGGGGCCATAACGGAGAGTAATTCCCGGTGCGGAATAATTTTCTCCGTGCCGAATATGCTGCCATCCATGGCCATGCCGGGAATCGGGAAAAGGGCGATCCGCGCCTTCGACAAGGCGTCCGCCGCGCTTTGCGCTCGGGCGACGCCCTCAATGCCCGCTTCGGGCCAGGGAAACCCAAAGCCGCGCACCTGCGCGCCTGTGCGCGCCGCAAGACGGGCGATCTCCTGCTCGCGCTCATCCCCCCCGACCACCGCGAGGGTCAGGTCCGGCCAGCGCTCCAGAGCCTCTTGCGCTTCACTCATGGGACAACCCTTTCACTTTCGCCATCAATTTTTCTTTCGTCATGTTTTCAATACCCATTGCGCCGGCCGACCGCCCTTCTTTGGGGGCCGATTGTCCAAGCAAATGCGTGCAAAGGGTCATCAGGGAATGCGCCACCGGCGTCTCCACCCCGGCAATATCGGCGAACGCCAGGAACGGCTTTAGTCCATACCAGAAATCTTCCAGATAGTAACGATGCGTAAGACCATCAGGGGCTGAAATATTTTTGTTGGCTTCGCCTGCGCGAATGGCGGCGGCCAGACCGGCTTTGGGATCGGCTGAGGCCTCTATCGTTCCAATAGCAATCATCTCGTGAAAGAGGGACGGCAGATCGTGACCAAAGGCGCGGCCGACCCGGCGCCGCTCATCGTCCAAGTGCTGCATCACGCGCGCGACGCCGTCCGTCAGCCCCTCGACATAAAACGTAAAATCACCGCCGGTTGCCTCGATCCACGCCGCCCCCAAAAGCGCGCCGGGCGCATGCAGGACCATATTGACATTCGAAAGGCCGGTTGCCAGCACGTCCGGAACCGGATCGGCGCACGCATAGAGTTCCGACGCCAGTGAAGCGGCCTGCGCGCCGCCGGGAAGCGCGGCCAGCCGCACCGTCTTGGCGCGCCCTGACGTAAACACGCAATCAGGCTCGCGTTTGCGCGCCACATAAGTCAGCGTTGAAAATTCAGCGATAGACGGGATCGCCAGTCCTCGCCCGGCAAACACTTCGGCAAATTCAAACGCGCCGCCCGTATGACCGGGATTAAGGAGCACCGGAATGGGCGCGCAGTTGATGTCGATCAGCGCTTTTGCCGCGGCGCCATGCGCCAGAGTGGGAAGGCAAACAAGAATCAAATCGGCGCCGTCAACACTCGCCGCCAGATCTTCAGATATCATCGGTATTTTTATAAAGCCCTCGCCCAAAACGCCTGTGTAGCGAATACCCCCGCGCTTTGCGAAAGCCTCTAACGCCTTAGGCGAGCGATTCCAGAGTCGGACCTCATGACCTTGCGCTGTCAGTTCAACGCAAGCCGACGCCCCTCCGGCGCCGGCGCCAAGGACGGCGACTTTCATGACACAGCGTATTTCTTGATTTTGTCCATGTCCACCTCTACGCCCAAACCCGGACCCTCAGGGACAAGAACCGCGCCATCTTCAAAAGCAAAAGGCTCAGTCACCACATCGTCGAGATAATAAGTTCCGGCGATTGAGGGACCGGCGGCGCCTTCCGGTTTCGACACGGGGGCCACGCTCGGCAGCGTGGCGATCCGCGTCGCCGCGCCAAGATGAAGATTGGCCGCATTGCCAATGCCAAGTTCAATCGATCCGCCGATATCGCAGTAGAGGCCAAGCGCTTCGGCCAGATCCGCTTGTTGCTTGGCGCGGTACAGCCCGCCCGGCTTGGTCACATAGCAGGAGAAACAAGCGGCGGCGTTGTGTTCAACCAATTCCAGTATGTCGTGCGCGGTCCAAGCGGATTCATCCGCCATCACGGGGCTGTCGATCCGCTCAGCGACGCGCGCCAAATCTCGCGCGCCCATAACCGGTTGTTCGCAGAGCAGAATGCCATATTCCTCCTGCGCGCGCGTCACCCGGATCGCTTCCCAGATATCGCTGTAGCCTTCATTCCCGTCAACGCGAATTTTGATGTCGTCGCCCAATCGTTCGCGTAATTGACGCACCACGTCTACATCGCGCGACGGGTCGAGACCGGTCTTGCATTTGATCGTTTTCGCGCCCTCATGAAC
The DNA here is from genome assembly GCA_021774995.1 of Alphaproteobacteria bacterium. Taxonomy (GTDB): domain Bacteria; phylum Pseudomonadota; class Alphaproteobacteria; order SMXP01; family SMXP01; genus JAJFIM01. The sequence continues at coordinate 5,423 of JAJFIM010000483.1, forward strand.
GGCTTCGACGGCTTCTTCGACGCATTTTTCAACCGGCATGATGCCGAGCGAATGCGCCACTTCAATCCTGTCGCGAAACTGTCCGCCCAGCAATGTGTACACGGGCACGCCCGCCGCCTTGCCCGCAATGTCGTAGCACGCCATATCGATGGCGGCCTTTGCGTAAGGGTGTCCCTTGGCGGCCTTGTCCATGCGGGCGTGCAGCACCGCCATCTCCCGCGGGTCCGCCCCGGTTATGGCGTCAAGAAGGTGATCTTCAATCAGGTGCCGGACCGTTTGCGGCGATTCCCCGTAATAGCGCATGTGAGACCCGCCCCAGGTCATCCCCGCCGGCGCTTCGCCCCAACCGCTGACGCCTTCATCCGTATCCACCCGCACCAGAGCATGAAAACCAATGGCCGCCGTCATTTTGCTGGCCCATGTATGGTGCCGCCGATTGGGCAACGCCACCAAAAATATTTTGCACCCAGTGATTTTCATGGCGACTCCACGGTCTTGTTCGATGGCGATTGGAATGATAATGATCGTATTAAGATCACAGTATGTGATCAAAACATGACTCGTCAATTTTTATTTTGCGCATACCGCTTTAAGCCCTCATTTTAACCATGGTGAACCCACCCCCTTTTGGATGAGATCTCTTCAATGGACGGAAAAACCCAGAAATCTCTCCCCCTGTCGATTCTTACGGGCTTTTTGGGCAGCGGCAAAACAACCCTGCTCAACAAACTCCTTTCCGATCCCCGCCTCGGCGAAACGGCGGTGCTGATCAATGAGTTCGGCTCTATCGGACTTGATCACCTGCTGGTTGAGTCCATTGACCAGGACATTGTTCTTCTTGACTCAGGATGCGTGTGCTGCACCGTGCAAGACGATTTCAGCCAGTCTCTCGAAACGCTCCTGGCCAAGCGCCAGGCCGGACTGGTTCCCCAGTTTGAGCGGGTTTTGCTTGAAACCACCGGCATTGCGGATCCGGGGCCGCTCATCCAGTTGATCTCAACAAGCGCCGACATCGCGCCCGCCTATCACTTTGAAAAGCTGATCACTGTGGTCGACGCTCTCTATGGCCATGGAACGCTCAATGACCAAATAGAGGCTATGCGCCAGGTGATCTTGGCGGATCACCTGATTTTATCGAAAACCGATATTGCCGATCCGGCCGCCGCCGCCGCGCTCACAAGCCGGTTAAAAACGCTCAATCCTTCCGCCTCCATCGACACGGTCGCCCGCCCGGACGATCTTTTCGGCGGGAGAGGATCGTCTAAGGGCGCTCATCCCTTGCCCGGCCGCGAAAAGCGCCATAGCGCGGCAAAGACGGGGCGTCACGATCATCGCTTTGCGACCTTCACCGTAACATGGCCGGAGCCGGCCAATTGGGACGACTTTAAAGACTGGCTGAACGCGCTCTTGATCGCGCGCGGGGAAAGCATTTTCCGGCTGAAGGGCCTTTTGAATGTGATCGGAAATGACAGGCCGGTGGTCATCCAAGGCGTCCAGCATTCATTTCATCCGCCTACTGAACTCCTGGAATGGCCAAACGGTTCGCCGCGCACCGAACTGGTCTTCATCACGCAGGATTTTACCCGCGAAGCGGCGCTCAACAGTTTGAAGCCCTATTTTAACATCCCCCTTGCACAGACTGCCAAAGAGTTGGATCGCCAGGCGCATGGATAAAGACGTCTTTCAGCAAACAGGGGCGATCAGCTTGGCCCTGCCTTCACCCGGCCGCTGGTTGCCGTTTCTGCAATCGCAATATGAAAATCTTGGCCGCGGCGGGCAAAAAAACCGCCCCTGGCAGTACAGCGATCTTCACAACCCCTGGGGCCGGTGCGCCGCGCTCTTTGACAGTTGGAAGTTTCTTGAACTGTGCCAGTCGGCGGAAATCATGAGTGAAATAACCCCGCGTCTGGGGCCTGACATTATCCTTTATGACACGCAGCTCGCCCCTGACCCCTGGTCCTCCGGCGCATCAGACCAGCATTGGGCATGCGACCGCCTGCGCTGTCCCGTCGACCCGCTAGCGGGCGTGACGGTGAGAATCGCCTTTGGTCCGCCCGCGCAAACCCCAAGACATTTTATTTACCGAGCCGCCAGTCATCTCGGGCCGGAAGATGAAAAAGGCGAAAGCTCCCTCACCATCGAGAGCGGGCGCATGATCATTCACGACATAGAAACGAACTACCACATTGAAAGCGCGGCGCAAGACACCGCTTCGTTCGAATTTCTAATCCGTTATTTCCCGGCGACCAGCCGCTATTTGAGAGATCCGTCAGCGCCGGTTCACCGGGCGCTGTGCGCGCGCTATCCTTTGCAGAATTACGCGCGGGCGCCGATATGGCTGGCGCATGGAACGGACCGGGCGGAAAATGATTTCGTGACCGGTTTCAAACCGCGTCCCGGTCAATGGATCACAAAGACCCCAGAGTAATGGTTTTAGAGACCATGGAATCGAGCAAGCCTTCGCGCGCGCCTTCCCGTCCGACGCCGCTGTCTTTCACGCCGCCAAAGGGCGTGTTGGGTCCCGCCACGCTCATGGAGTTAACCCCGACCAGGCCCGCCTCGAGCCGCGCCGACGCCATGCGGGCGCGGTCCAGATCGCGCGTGAAAACATAGGCCGCCAGGCCGTAAGGCGTTCCGTTGGCGCGCGCCAACACCGCCTCCATATCGTCAAACGGGACAATAGGGGTCACCGGTCCAAAGGGTTCTTCAGTCATGATCTTGGCGTGCGCGGGTACGTCTTTGAGGACAGTAGGTTCAAAAAAGAAACCGGGGCCGGGCGCGGCCTTGCCGCCCGCCAGAAGTTCAGCGCCGCAAGAAACGGCGTCTTCAACCAGGTCCTCCATCACGGGTATGCGCCGCGCACTGGCCAGCGGCCCCATATCGACGCCCTCATCAAGACCGTTGCCGACGCGCAGCGCTTTTGCCCGCAGGGCGAATTCCCGCGCGAATTCATCATAGATGCTTTCCTGTATGAAAAACCGGGTCGGCGCCATGCAGGACTGCCCCGCATTGCCGAACCGCGCGCCAAGCGTGGTTTTCACGACGTGGGCCACATCAACATCGTCGCACACGATGACCGGGGCGTGTCCGCCGAGTTCCATGGTGACTTTTTTCATATGAGCGCCCGCAAGTTGCGCCAAGTCCTTGCCAACCTCCGTTGACCCGGTGAACGAAATTTTCCGAATGACGGGCGAGGCAATCAGCGTTTCGGAAATCAACCCCGAGGGACCGGAGACGACATTCACCACGCCGGCGGGAATATCGGCGTCCGCGCAACATTGCGCGATGAGATACGCCGTTTCAGGCGTTTCCTTGGCGGGTTTTACAATGATAGAACACCCGGCGGCCAAGGCGTTGGCAATTTTCCGGCCCGGCATCATGGCGGGCAGGTTCCAGGGCGCCACGCCAAACACAGGCCCAATGGGTTCATACACAACAGTGCGCGCCGAGCCATCCGCTTCGGGGGGAAGAACGCGGCCATAAATGCGCAGCGCCGTGTCCGCCAGATCCTCAAAATAGGCGGCGGTCGCGAACACTTCGCCTTTGGCTTGATTGCGGGTTTTGCCTTGCTCCCGCGTTAAGGTCTCGGCAAAGGCCTCGGCGCGTTCACGGATGAGATGCGCCACTGACTTCAAATAGGCGGCGCGCCGCGTTGACGAAAGCGCGCGCCAGACGCGAAAACCTTTATCCGCCGCCTCCAGAGCGCGCTCTATGTCTGACGCGCGCGCCATGCTCAAATGGGCGATGACCTCTTCCGTCGCAGGATTGATCACGTCCAGAATATCGCCCCCCGCCCCGGCGCACTCAGCGCCGTCGATAAAGAGTTTAATGGTCCGCGCCATGGGCCTTCTCCCGACTTGTGTTGCGTCACTGAAAAACGTATCGACAGGCGCCGTTTGGAGCCTTATGATTATGTGATCACGATATGTGATCAATATGGGATCGTTATGAGGGAGTCAATCGGATCGTTCCTTCCAATTTTGTCCAATTCCGGATCAACATCACACTATTCTGAGGGGGCTGAGAATGAAGCCATTCGTCAAAGGCGATTTAGAGGGATTCTTTGCTCTGGGCATGGACAATCTTCTGGTTTTCCTTCTCATGACCAGTCTTTGCTTAGGGATTCTCGGCTTTTCCGATGAACTCTATTTCGGGCGGATCCTCCCCGCCGCCGCCGTGGGACTCATACTCGGCAACCTTTTTTACGCGCGCCAGGCGATGAAATTGGCCCGCCGCGAAAACAGGACGGATGTGTGCGCCCTGCCCTATGGAACGAGCATATTGACGGTGATTGTCTTCGGCTTTTTGATCATGCTGCCCATCCAGCAAAAGGCGCTTTCGGAGGGATTTTCAAAAGAACAGGCCGATGTCTTCGCCTGGCATGCGGGGATCGTCGCGTGTATCGGCTCCGGTCTGATCGAGTTCAGCGGCGCCTTCTTTGCCCATCACATCCGCAAGATCACACCCCGCCCCGCTTTGCTTGTGGCCATAGGCGGGATCGGCCTGACATTCATCAGCATGGATTTCGTCTTCCGGACCTTCGCTTTTCCCCTGATCGGCTTTACCACGCTCTCGCTGGCCTTCGTGTTTTATTTCGGCGGCATGCGAAGCCGGTTGGGCATTCCCTCCGGGGCGATCATTCTGGGCGCCGGAACGGCCATCGCCTGGATTCTCTACATGCTCGATATGCCGACCGTCGTGCCGGTCGGCGCGCTCGACACCAGCAATTTTGGCGTGAAGCTCCCCATACCCGTCATCGGCGACATCTGGCGGGAACTAAATTTACTTCTCGATTTCCTCCCCATCTTTTTGCCGATGGGGTTTGCTTTTTTGCTGGGGTCTTTGCAAAATATCGAATCGGCCGCCGCCGCCGGGGACAGCTACGAAGCCAAACCCGCGCTGATGGTCAACGGAA
>JAJFIM010000484.1 GCA_021774995.1 Alphaproteobacteria bacterium
CCGGCATATCTTCGGCTTCCGTTACAGGATAGCCCATCAACGTCGCCGGTTGACCGGCGGCAATGCCGGGCTGCCAGATGTAATTGCCATCGACATCTTTGAACTTGCGCAATTCGCCTTCAACCGATCTGTTCATAACCCAGCGCGCATTGGCGCGGTATCCCTGCTTGGGCGCATAGATCAGATCAATCAATTGATCGGAAGGATTGGAACTGGCGAAAGCGCCCGCCGCCCCGGAAGCGATATACCCGACAGAGCCCCATTGATAGGAAGCATCGGGCACGACGTTATATGTCAAAAACCCGCGCGGCTTATTGATCCCATCACCAGTCACAAAAGCCGATCCTTCTTGTTCGGCAAAAACGGTTTGCACTTCTTCGGCCAACCATTCCTCCACGCTGATTTGTGAATCATCTAGCAAGGCTTGAGTGGCCGCCGGCATGGCGTAAAGTTCCATGGTCGGAAACTCCAGGGACGACAAAGACGGCGCGGACGTTTCGGGTCGGCTTCCCGTCTCCCCAACCCAGCCGCTTAATGCGCCTGTTGTGGTAATCGGTTTTTTAAACGACGATGTGCTGACTTGCCGCACGGATGCAATCGCACGGATGGGGGACGCTTGGCTGAGCACTCTGTCGATGGTGCTTTCTATTTCGTCAGGCACCATGTAGCCGCCGTCAGGGTCCGACTGCACGGACAGGGATTTTCGCTCAAAAGACGACAACTCGCTGGCGTCGCCTCTGCGCGCGTAAAGATCCCATGCCGCTTTATGCTGCAAGGATTTGGAATCGCCAATAACGCCATGATTGCCACGTCCAATCTCAGGGCGGCGCAGTGTCAGGATCATATCGTCCATAACGCGCTTTTGTTCGCCCAGCGCCACGTTGATCCGGTCCACCTTTTCGGTCGTGACCGTATCAGCGGTAAAGCGCTGTTCAATTTGTTGCAGCCGTTCGTTATTGGCGGCTTTGAATTGTTCAAACGCGCTCAAGAATGCGCTGAACGCATCCCTTAACTGCAAGCTGACAGGACCATCAGCTTTTCTCTCAAAATAGCTATTCATTCAGGTATCTCCTTTGGTTATGATTTATATCAAGCAAAGCCGCCTTCAACACAGCCACGGGTCGAGCCGGCGGGCGGCCCGCCAGATCGCGTCAGCCAAGCCTTGACCAAACTTGACCGAAAGAATGCGCGCCCCCTCCTGCATGGGAAACGTCACAAGAGATATTTCCCAGAGGTCAATTTCAAACAATGTTCTGACGCCGGTGATTGGATCCCGGTTGCCTTTGACCGCATGAAAACCAATCGATAACCCATCCAATATTCCGGCGCGCAACAGGCTGAGGGTTTCGCGGCCCCGCGTAAGGTCGGTTAGAATGCGTCCGCGCACATAGAGCCCCCGTTCATCTTCACGGATCTCCGCCCAACGGCCAATCAACTCACTGGGCTGGTGCTGATAGAGAAGCTTGATCTCACCAAGATTCTTGTTCATCAGCGTGCGCGAAAAGGCGCCGGGCGCGATGATGTCCCGGCTCAAATCTTCGCGACCAAAAACGGCTGCATATCCTTCGAACACGCCGTCTTCATCGATTTCATCGATGCGTCCGGAATGCGCTTTGTAGTGAGGGGCGTCTACCATGCGTTTGGTATTCATATGACTTTCCTTCGGGCATAAAAAAACCCGCGAGATAAGTCGCGGGCGAAAATCTTCATTCTGGGGTATATATTTTCGTTAAGGGTTAATCCGGTTTGACGGCGCGCCCATGGAGCGATCCAATTTGTTTTCAATACGGTCTAGCGTGGCGCGCATATAAATCACTTGCTCTTCCAGGCGCGCCGTGCGCACGTTCATTTTTGTGAGAGACTGCGTGCGTCCTTCCAGCGTCGAGAGGCGCTCGCTCGCCGCTCCCGCCCAAACAAGCGCGCCTGCGGTCTGCATCAGCAAGGCAATAATAATCGCAACCGGCACCCGCTTATCAAGGTGCCAATGCGTATCTGGTTTTATCATGTCAGTCTTATTGCCTCAAAGTTCAGGCGGCGCCTTACTCGGCGGATGCGAATGCTAATTTCCTCGGCGGCAGAAGATTAAATTCATGGTCTGGAACCGGGCACCCCTGCTCCACAAATTCCTTAAGTCGATATGTGTGAAAAACATAGACCGGAATGCCGTATTCTTCAGATTTTACAAGCATATCTTCAAAACATTTCTTAAGTTCATCGTGATCAATATTCGTATGATGATGTTCACGAACAAACTCATAATAGGCGCTCCCCCCCTTCAATCCCAGCGCCGATACGGTAATCGCAGGAATATTAAAGTCTTGCCCTCCACGCATGCGATGAATGAACTCAACAAATTGAGAGAGCTCTTTATAATTATCCGTCATCAACACATAACCGCTCGATATCGGCAATTTATATTTCAGCTCTGCCGCCCGTTTAAAAAAGTATTTAAAGTTTTGTTCAAGACGATCATATTTTACTCTCTGCCGAATGGCTTCGAGGGTTTCTTTTGTTGCGCCGTCAATACTCACGCTGAGACGTCCGATAACTTTATTTTCAAGCAGGTAATCTGTGTTACGCGGCGTCAGCAACATACCGTTAGTGGCGATGCGCGCTTGAACGCCAAGCTTCAATAGTCTTTCAGCCAACTCCCGCCAACGTTTATAAAAAAGAAATTCACTCCCATTCACGAAAAAGTCAATAATGCTCTCTTCGCATTCAAATGATTTATCAAGCATGTCGTCCGGCATTTCCGTAAACACTGTGCCGTCATCCAACCGATAGCCTTCTGATATTTCCTTTGTGAATTTTCCCGGGCACATGATACACCTTGCATTGCACACGGCTATTACATTCGATTGACGCAAGGGCGCGGGGTATTTCGTTTCTGTTTCTCCCGACAAAAAACGCTCTACAATATCTGCGCAGATCACCAACTTACGGCAGGCCATACTATATTCATGCCGCTCCGTCTCCTCCATGTCGTTTGAAGATTTCTCAATCCATCGAGAAGACTGGTCTAAGGCTTGATGAAATAGCGCGCAATTCTCTTGCGCCTCTTCATCATATTCAATTTTATCGAAATTGGCCTGCAACCTTGACAAACCTGAAACATCTTGATCCGTATACCCCTTAATGACATTGCACGCCTCTTGAAATGGCCTGGCGAGTAGTGTCGTGAGGGACAAGGCGCCGCCATTTTTATAGCACGTCTCACAGGAAGGCGCGAACGCGCCCTGCGTCACTGCTTCGCGTATTTCACGCGCTTCTTTAGAATTATAAACCTGAGCCAAAGGCTTTTTTTGCCAATTGCCGATGCTGTACGTGCTTTTACAACAAACAAATGTGCGCCCGTTCATGCGCAGGACGCCCTCCAC
>JAJFIM010000485.1 GCA_021774995.1 Alphaproteobacteria bacterium
CCCTTCCCGACTTTGGACGGCGACAGCGTCCCCCCCGGCCCCGTCACCATAGGTCCTTACGCGCGCACGCCTTACACCACGAGCTCTTTGTTCAACATCTCAGGCATGAGTTATGGCGCCATTTCAAAACCGGCCGTACGCGCCCTTTCCCACGGCGCGCGCAAAGCCGGGTGCTGGATGAATACCGGAGAGGGCGGTCTTTCTCCTTATCACCTCGAAGGGGGATGCGATATCGTCTTTCAAATCGGCACGGCGAAATATGGCGTCCGCGATGCGGTAGGGAATTTGAGTGATGAACGCCTGCGCGTAATCGCCGCCCATTCCACTGTGCGCATGATCGAAATCAAAATGAGCCAGGGGGCCAAACCCGGCAAAGGCGGCATCCTGCCGGCCGTTAAAGTCACCGAGGAGATAGCGGCCGTCAGAGGCATCCCCGCAGGAGAAGCGTCAATCAGCCCAAATCGGCATACCGATATCGATTCCATCACCCAGCTTCTTGACAAGATTGAACATGTCCGTGAAGTCTCCGGCAAGCCTGTAGGTTTTAAAGCCGTTATCGGCGCCTATGGCTGGTTGGATAATCTGTGTGAAGAAATTATCAAACGCGGTGCGCAATCGGCGCCGGATTTCATCACTATCGATAGTGCTGACGGGGGCACGGGGGCCGCGCCAATGAGTCTGATCGACGCCATGGGTCTGCCGATCACGGAAAGCCTACCCATGGTCGTGGACAAGTTAACGGCGCATGGTCTGCGCGACCGGGTTAAAGTGATTGTGTCGGGGAAACTCATCACCCCCATCGGCGTGGCGTGGGCGCTGTGCGCCGGGGCGGATTTTGTTGTCTCCGCCCGTGGCTTCATGTTTGCTTTGGGTTGCATCCAGGCGCTTCAATGCAATAAAAACACATGTCCGACGGGCATTACCACCCACAATATCAAACTGCAACGCGGACTCGACCCGGAAAACAAAGCGGAACGCGTTGCGCATTACGCAAAAAACGTGGTTCACGGGGTTGGGATCATCGCGCATTCCTGCGGTGTGCCTGAGCCGCGCCGCCTGCGCCGTTACCATGCGCGGATCGTCACGGAAAAAGGCGTCTCCATTCCTATGGACGAGCTTTATCCCACCGTGAGCGCTTCTCAACAATCCTAGAATACGCAGGTGAAAACCTGTTCCCCCTTTTCGCTTTGTGCTCTAAAGTCGCGGCTCATTTTCAAAGCGATTTTTCAGGAGTTGAAGCATATGAGCGGTCGAATCGAGATGCGGTTGACGGAATTGGGTCTTGAACTGGGCGCGCCTGCGGGGCCGGCCGCCAACTATGTTCCTTATGTGATCAGCGGCAATCAGGTCTTTATCTCCGGCCAGGTTCCCATGACCCCGCAGGGTTTAAAATTCCAGGGGAAAGTAGGCGGCGACCTAACGCTCGACCAGGGCCGGGAAGCGGCTAAGCTTTGCGCGCTCAACATTCTGGCGCAAGTAAAAAGCGCCTGCGAAGGCGATCTCGACCGGGTGACGGCTTGCGTTAAACTGGGCGGCTTCGTCAATTCCGGGGCCGATTTTGACCAGCACCCGGCCGTGATCAATGGCGCATCCGATCTCATGGTCGAGGTGTTTGGCGATATTGGCCGGCACGCGCGCTACGCCGTGGGCGCCGCCAGCCTGCCGTTTAATGTCGCCGTTGAGGTCGACGCCATATTCGAGATCGCGTAGAATCGAAAGCTGACACAAGGACGCAACCCATGCCCACCCCGTCCTCTTCGGACAGTTGGACGATCAAGCTTGCGCATAAAACGGCGCATATAGATGCGGCTGCGTGGGACGCCTGCGCTAATCCGGATGGAACTTATGATCCTTTTGTCAGTCACGCCTTTTTACTGGCGCTGGAGGAAAGCGGTTCGGCCGATGCGCAAACCGGCTGGGCGCCTCACCATATTCTGATCGAAGACGGCAAAGGCATATTGCTGGGCGCCGCGCCGCTCTATCTAAAAAACCATTCTCAAGGCGAATATGTCTTCGACCATGGGTGGGCGGACGCCTATATGCGCGCAGGCGGCCAGTATTATCCAAAATTTCAAGTCTCGGCGCCCTTTACGCCAGTCACCGGCAGACGTCTTCTCGCGCGCCCAGGCGCGGATGAAAACAAGATTAAACAACAGCTAATTGCGGCAATGAAAAAACTAACACTGGACGCAAAAGTGTCCTCGCTCCACGTGACCTTCATGCCGGAAGAGGAATGGCATGAATTCGGCAGGCATGATTTTCTGTTGCGCACCGATAAGCAGTTCCACTGGGAGAATCGCGGATATAGTTCCTTCAAAGATTTTCTTGATGATTTAGCGTCCCGAAAACGCAAAAACCTGCGTAAAGAGCGCCTGGCGGCCTTAGCCCCTGGAATTGAGATTGAACGCGTAACGGGCGATGACTTGCAGGAGCGTCACTGGGACGCCTTTTATGGATTTTATGTTGATACCGGATTGCGCAAATGGGGGCGTCCTTATCTGACCCGCGAATTTTTTTCCATGGTGAACGAAACCCTGGCCGATCAGACATTGCTCGTTTTGTGTAAACGGGACGGGCGATACATTGCCGGCGCGCTGAATTTTATCGGCGGCGATGCGCTTTATGGACGCAATTGGGGATGCGTGGAAGATCACCCTTATCTCCATTTCGAAACCTGTTATTATCAGGCTATCGATTTCGCCATCGAAAGGGGTTTGAAAAAAGTGGAGGCCGGAGCGCAAGGCGCGCATAAATTAGCAAGAGGTTATTCGCCCGCGCCGACTTACAGCGCCCATTACATACCTGATCCTCATTTTCGCGATGCGGTGCGCGACTATCTGGAGGAAGAGCGCCGCTACATAAAATCAGACATTGATCTTCTCTCAACGCACACGCCCTTCCGTCACGCAAATCCTGACAAAGGCTGATCGCCATGGCTTACGACCCAAATAATATTTTCGCAAAGATACTGCGCGGTGAGATCCCGTGCATAAAAGTGTTCGAGGACGATTTCACGCTTGCCTTTCTCGATATCATGCCGCAAGCCCAAGGACACACGCTCGTCATCCCCAAAGCGGCCGCTGAAAACTTATTTGACTTGGACCCCGCTATGGCGGCGGCCCTGATACGCACCACGCAAAAAGTCGCCAAAGCCGTAAAAAAGGCGGTGAACGCCGAGGGCGTGATGGTGGCGCAACTCAACGGCGCTGCGGCCGGACAAAGCGTCTTTCACGTTCATTTCCACATCATCCCGCGCCAGGGCGGCATAGATTTAAACCTGCACGCGCGGGATCAGGTCGACAAAGACGAACTTCAGGTAATAGCGGAAAAAATAAAAGCGGCGCTGGGATAGTGATACGCACCGCCCATTAGCCGGTGCTGTCAATCCGCCGTCACTGGAACAGACGGCACCGAGCCGCCGCCATTGTCGCCGGGGCCGCCTTTGTTTTTTGGAGGCGTCTCGGTGGAAATCTGGTCATCCTCCGCACTGTCCTCTTCCGCAGAGTCCCGCTCCGATTTTGCCGGTGCGGGGGGCAGTTCAACAAATTCAAACGTCAATTTATTTTGGTCGTCCACAGCGACGCGCACAGTGCCGCCACGCTTTAATTTGCCGAAAAGCAATTCTTCCGCCAACGGTTTTTTGATGTGCTCCTGAATGACGCGCGCTAAGGGCCGGGCGCCGAAAGACTCGTCATAGCCTTCTTTAGCCAGCCACTTATTTGCCTCATCGGTCAGCTCAAACATGACATTGCGATCGTCAAGTTGCGCCTCCAATTGCAAGACGAATTTCTCGACCACGCGCGCAATCACTTCCGGCGTCAAGCCGCTAAAGGACACAACAGCATCAAGCCGGTTGCGGAACTCAGGCGAGAACATGCGTTTAATCGCCTCTTCATCGTCCCCTTCGCGTTTGCCCCGGCCAAATCCCATGGAGGATTTCGCTAAGTCCGTCGCCCCGGCATTTGTCGTCATGATCAGAACGACATTTCTGAAATCAATTTTCTTGCCGTTATGATCGGTCAGGCTGCCGTGATCCATCACTTGCAGAAGGATGTTAAACAAATCGGGATGGGCTTTCTCGATTTCGTCGAGAAGAAGCACGCAATGGGGGTTTTGATCGACGCCGTCGGTCAACAGGCCCCCTTGGTCAAAACCAACATAGCCCGGAGGCGCGCCAATTAACCGCGACACCGTGTGGCGCTCCATATATTCCGACATATCGAAGCGCAACAATTCAACGCCCATGATGCTGGCCAATTGTTTGGCGACTTCCGTTTTGCCAACCCCGGTGGGGCCGGAAAAAAGATAATTTCCGATCGGCTTTTCCGGTTCGCGCAGGCCCGCGCGCGACAGCTTGATCGCCGCCGCCAATTGCTCGATGGCCAGATCCTGACCGAACACAACGCGCTTCAGGTTTTTCTCAAGATCCGCCAACACTTGCGTGTCGGATTTCGAAACGGATTTGGGCGGAATGCGCGCCATTTTGGCGATCACGGCTTCAACTTCTTTGGTTCCTATGGTCTTGCGGCGTTTCGCGGCGGGCAACAACATTTGCGCTGCGCCCACTTCATCAATCACGTCAATGGCTTTATCGGGAAGTTTGCGGTCATGCATATATTTTGCGGATAGCTCCACCGCCGCCTTAATCGCATCCGCCGTGTAGCGCACTTTGTGGAACTTTTCAAAATACGGCTTCAACCCTTTTAAGATTTTAATCGTGTCGGGAACGCTTGGCTCCGTCACATCTATTTTTTGAAAACGCCGCGCGAGCGCCCGATCTTTTTCAAAATATTGCCGGAACTCTTTATACGTCGTTGATCCCATACAGCGCAGGGTTCCGCTTTGGAGCGCCGGTTTCAGCAAATTCGACGCATCCATGGCGCCGCCGCTAGTGGCGCCCGCCCCGATCACCGTGTGAATCTCGTCTATGAACAAAATTGCTTCTGGCATTTCTTCAAGCTCGGACATAACGGCCTTAATGCGCTCTTCAAAATCACCGCGATACCGCGTGCCCGCAAGAAGCGCGCCCATATCAAGTGAAAAAATCGTACAATCTTTGAGCACTTCCGGAACTTCTTCATTCACGATTTTGCGGGCCAGCCCTTCTGCAATAGCCGTTTTACCGACACCCGGATCGCCGACGAGGAGAGGGTTGTTTTTCTGCCGCCGGCAAAGGATTTGAATCGTCCGCTCAACTTCCGCTTCCCGGCCAATCAGCGGATCAATCTTACCCGCCGTCGCTTTGACATTCAGATTATCGCAATAGGCGTCCAGCGCTTCAGTGCCGTCTTTACCGGCGTCCGCACTTTCAAATTCTTCTTCCTCCATGCCGCGCGGACTTCGCGATTCCGACATGCCTGGTCTTTTGGCCACGCCATGCGAAATATAATTCACCGCGTCATAACGCGTCATGTCCTGTTCCTGGAGAAAGTAGGCGGCGTGGCTTTCGCGTTCCGCAAACAACGCCACCAGAACATTGGCGCCCGTTACTTCTTCGCGGCCCGAAGACTGCACATGAATCACCGCGCGTTGAATCACGCGCTGAAAGGCGGCGGTTGGTTTTGCGTCTTCCTGGCTGGCAACGATCAGGCTGGAAAGTTCGTGTGAAATATACGTGACCAGCGCGTCTTTGAGCACTTCCAAATCAACATTGCAGGCGCGCATCACCGCCGTCGCGTCTTTGTCCTCAATGAGCGCGAAGAGCAAATGCTCCAGCGTGGCGTATTCGTGATCATGCTCACCGGCCAATCTGATGGCGCGGTGCAGAGCATCTTCCAGGCTTTGAGAGAATGAAGGCAAGGTGACGTGTTACTCCTTTTCCATTGTGCATTGCAGCGGATGCTGATGACGCCGGGATTCATCGATTACTTGCGCTACTTTGGTCTCAGCGACTTCATACGTAAAGACCCCGCAGTGACCCACGCCATTTTGGTGAACATGCAGCATGATGCGGGTCGCATCCTCACGGCTTTTATAAAAATATTTTTGCAGCACAAATATGACGAACTCCATCGGCGTATAATCATCATTCAGGAGCAAAACACGATAAAGTGACGGTTTTTTTGTCTTCGGTTTGGTCTTGGTGATCAAACCCGTCGCGGGATCAGAGTCCCGATTCTTGTCCTTATCGTCCTCCGACATAAAAATCAGCGGTTTCACTTAAGCAATCTCTCTTCATTCATACAGCCGGGCTGTTCCCGGTTTTGAGCCATCATAACGCATAAAACATGAACCCAAGCCTTACAAGATAGGCAGGCCGGTCTCAAGCGCAAGGCCTATCTTATCAGTTCCACCCATGAGGCGTGCGCCGCCGCCTCTATTTTGAGTCACTTGCAAATATAGGGCGTCAAGCTCTGACATTCAAAGCCACACGCAAAAAAGGGCCCGTCCGAAGACAGGCCCTTAATAAAGTTTACAGCGGCGCGTTTTTTTTAGCGCGCCGCCCGTGTTTTTTATCGCGGTTAAGCTTGAACCTTATTCATAACATCGGATACCCGGCTGTTCAAAGGATCGAGAGCCACACGCGACGTCTCGCTGAACATGCCGGCGATTTTGCTCATCTGACCTACATAGGATTCAAAAGCAGTTTTAGCAAAATTGCTTTGAATTTCAACAAGTTCCTGGATGGAGCGCGCTTTGATGGCGGCTTCCGCCACGGACGCGCTCTCTTCCAGAGCCTGCTTTGAAAAAGCCAGGGCTTCGCCTTGCAACTCTTCCAGGCCCGCCTTGGCGGCGTTTGAACACTCCACCAAAGCTTGATAATTTTCTTTGCTGAATTCAGTCACATCGCCATAAGCGCCGAACGCCTGTTCAAAACCGTTGGTCAAAACATCTTCGCCAAACTGATTCGCCTTGTCGTTTTTTGCAGTGGAATTTTTTGCGGTTGATTTAGTTTTTCCAGCCATTTTAAGCCTCTTTCTCTAAATTGTTTTCTAAAAGCCACCGTTTTAGGGGAATATACGGCTTTAGGGGTTTTGTTGCATTGCAGCATTCTCAATCTATATAGGTCGGTGTTTTCACCTTGTCAAGTATAATTGTGCAGTGCAACATTAATGTGATGTTTTTATTAACCTCTTGTTAAGGTTAAGGCTTTTGTTATGCCGTAGAATATGGGGCTACGGTCCATGGGACGCGGGTAAGAACGTCAAGGCCGCATCGGGAAAAAGCGGCCGAAGCAGAGCTGAACCTCTCCTTTGTCATCAGCGCCATGGAGGATCAGAGCAGGTTATTTGTTGAATTTTAGGTGATTTCAGTAAAAATCGCCAAAAACATGTTGGGGATGGCGTTAAATCTCATTAGGCTAGGATGACTGGGGAGCTTAACAATTGTGAGAATACACCTGTGTTGAACCGACTTAAGGTGCGAATCTTTGGTCGGACGCCACACAAAATGGCGTTCTTCGTTCTACTCGCCCTGTTTGCCCTCCCGCAGCAGGATCTCAACGCTGCGCCCAATCCCAAATACGCTTCGGTGGTGATCAACGCCTATACGGGGCAGGTTCTCTTCGCCCGAAATTCAAAATCGCGCCGCTATCCGGCTTCCCTCACCAAGATGATGACCCTCTATCTGCTGTTCGAACAGTTGGAAAAAGGCAAGCTAACTCTGCACTCGCAACTGAGCGTTTCCCGCAGGGCGCAAGGCCAGGCGCCTTCGAAACTGGGGTTAAAGGCGGGGCAAAGCATATCGGTGGAACAGGCGATTCAGGCCCTGGTGATTAAATCGGCCAATGACGTCGCCACGGTGGTGGCGGAGAATATCGGCGGCACCGAAGTCAAATTCGCTCAAATGATGACCCATAAAGCGAAAGACTTAGGCATGACGGGAACGCATTTTCGCAATGCGTCCGGGCTGCCCAATCGCAAACAGCATACGACGGCGCGCGACATGGCGCTGCTCGGCCAAAGACTGATTCTGGATTTCCCCACTTATTACAGCAATTTCGCCGCAACCTCCTTCAAATGGAAAGGCAAAACATACAAGACGCACAATAATCTCCTGAAGCGTTATAAAGGCACTGACGGCATCAAAACGGGGTATATCCGGGCGTCGGGATTCAATCTTGTCACCTCCGTCAAACGCAACGGTGTTCATCTGATCGGCGTGGTCCTTGGCGGGCGAAAAACCTCGTCCCGCGATGCGCATATGCAAAAGATTTTAGATGAACAGTTCCGGCGCATAGCCATTGACCCCGCCCTCGGCCGTCGTTTCGTCGTGATCCCCAAACCCATGGCCAAACCCGGCAGCGGGAATATATTTGTTGCCTCCTCCACGCCGGCGCCGGTTGCAACGGCAAAACTCAACAGTGTCCCGATGACGCCCGTCATTGAACAAGGAGACACGTCTTATACAGGAGAGCCTTCATCCCCGCCGCAATCTTCCGATCCCATAGGCGACCTCATCGCGGCGCAAGATACGGCCCCTGCTGAAAATCCACAAAACCTCGTGGTGGCGACTCTATCAACGCCGCCAGTCAACTCGCCCAGTTTCAAAAATCGTCTCGCGGACCCTGAAGCCTTTTACGCCATTCAGATAGGCGCCTACCGCGTCAGAGATATTGCCGTGCAACGACTGAATGCGACGGGCGCCCGCTCAGCCAATCTGTTCAACGATGTGATGATGGCCATCGTTCCCATCAATGTGAACGGAACCACAATCTACCGAGCGCGCATCGGACCCTACCGCGAGTTGGAAGCCGTCAATACGTGCAGCAAGCTTCAGCAGCAAGGCGTCACCTGCTTCACCATCGTCCAGGACGATTGGGCGCCCTATATGACGAATTAGGGCCGTCTCCCTATGCGCCAAAAATCTAACCGCCGAGTTTTATTTCAGCCTCGCGCATGTAATCGCGGGTTAAGGGGAGTGCGCGAACGTCTTTTGTGAGCTGCATTTGGAAATTCATATGCTTGCCGTGGCGGAACGTAAACTCGCTCATGATCAGATAAAATTCCCACATGCGGGCGAATTTTTCGTCAAGCAGGTCTTCAATCTCGGCGCGGTTGGCTTGAAACCGGGTCTCCCATTCCAGAAGCGTTTCCGCATAATGCAGACGCAAGATTTCTATGTCCGTCACCCACAGGCCTGCGCGTTCAACGCTGGCGAGCGTTTCCGATAATGCCGGAGAGTAACCGCCCGGAAAGATATATTTGCGCACCCAGGCGCCGGTCGCGCCGGGAATGCCCTTGCGGCTGATCGAATGCACGAGCGCGACGCCGTCATCGGTTAAAACGTCGAAAATCTTGCGAAAAAATTCTTTGTAATGGGCAATGCCGACATGTTCAAACATGCCGATTGAGACCACGCGGTCAAAACTATCACTGACATCGCGGTAATCTTGCAGCCGGAATTCAACTTTACTCTCAAGTCCTTGCTCTTTGGCGCGCTCTTTCGCAACGCCGAACTGCGCGCTCGAGAGCGTCACGCCGACGGTTTCCACGCCGCAGTGTTCGGCCAGATAAAGCGACATGGCGCCCCAACCGCAGCCGATATCGAGGACGCGTTGTCCCGGTTTGAGGTTCAGCTTTGAGGCAATGTGCCGCATTTTTGCCTGCTGCGCTTCTTCAAGGGTCATGTCGGGGCGCTGGTAATAGGCGCAGGAATAGTTGAGGCTTTCGTCGAGGAATTTGCGATAGAGATCATTCGACAGATCGTAATGGTGCGCAACATTCTGGCGCGCGCGGACAACAGGGTTGTGCTGGTGATAGCGCTTGATGCGCTTCAGTGTTTTGCGCAGAAGTTTTTGCGACGGCTGCGTGCGCAGTGCGCTGCGATTGGCGGCGAAGACTTTCAAGAAATCTCGGATCGTCCCATATTCTATTGTCAGGCGGCCATCAATATAGGCTTCGCCGACGACAAGTTCGGGATTGAGCGCGATAGCCAGAGGCAGTTTTGGATCGTGCAGGCGGATCGTGGCGGAAGGCTCTCCGGCGCCATGAACATGAGAAACGCCTCGGGGGTCGATTATCGTCAGAGAGCCGTTTTTGACAACGCGCTTCATCATCGCATTCAACAATCGCATACAGCCCAGGCCCCTCTCCATTATCAGCAGGAAGAATACCACCAGCTTGGCGCCTAAGTCACGCCGCGACATCCAAATAAGGGCGGTTTCAAATTAATTTGACCCTCAAAGACCCAAGAGCAAGTCCTTGGCTTGATTGATTTTTGACGCCAAATAGGTCGAGCCGCCCTGGTCGGGATGAACCTTTTTCATCAGGTTACGGTGGGCCGCGGCGATCGCGGCGCGCGAGACCGGCGGCTCAAGACCTAAGACCGCATAAGCTTCCGCCTCGGTCATACTTCCACTGGTCGCCCCGCCCCTCTCCCGCTTCTCACCCCCTTCAGACGCCCGCCACTCCTCCCGGCGGTGACGGTCAAGATAGGCGTGAAGGAGCGCGGCCCCATCAGGATCGCGGGTCTCGCACGCATCCAGAAGGTTTGCAAGCTCCTCTAAAGTCATGCCGCTTAAGAGCCGCCCCTCATATTTGCCCGTGCGCACGGAACCGTCCATCTCGCCGCTGTCGTGATCCAGCGACATGGTGAGCGTTGGGGTCTCAATCGTGGAGGATTGGCCGGCCTGGCGCTGGTCCGCTCCGGGCAGA
>JAJFIM010000486.1 GCA_021774995.1 Alphaproteobacteria bacterium
ATACTGCGGACGTTTTGAAGACGCCGCAGCACCCTTATACGGCTGCTTTGTTATCCGCCAGTATCCAAAACAAACCAGGAGCGCAGGAACGCTCCAATATAGATATTGGAGAGCCAGGGTCTATTTTTGATCCCCCTCAGGGCTGCCGTTTTCATCCGCGGTGCCCCATTGCAAGGCTGCAATGTAAAAAAACGACGCCTTCACTCAATTCCATTGGAAACGAAGGGCGCGTGGCCTGTCATTTTCCAGGTGAGCTAAAAGTTATTGGGGCAGGGGGAAAGTGAGAGGTCTGGTTTAGACCCCTCACTTTATTATTGGAATATATTAATTGCTATTGGTCGCCTCTCGAACGGATTCTTGAATCCATGTCGCAAACTTTGGATGCGCAGACATGCCATTGGCGTTGAATTTGTAATCAATGCCTTCCAAATCAGCTTCAATTTTAGGCTGAATACCGGCCGTTCCCAATAGAAAGCCAACGATCAAAATGCGGCGGCCGCCTTGCGCCATTTCTTCCGCGTTATCTCGCAATGTTTGCACATTAGCCGCGCGCGTGGCTTTTTCCGCATCGTCCTGAAGGTTCATGACCCTCACATCGGCGAACTCGCTATTGTTGCGAATATAGTCGGCGTGTTTTTGCACCATGGCCAGTTCGTTGATGTTGTCTTCTTCACCAGTTGGGCCGTGCCCGACAATGATGACGGCTTCGTTTTTTTGGTCCGTACTTATGTCATTGGCGTAGTCGAGTAATATTTGAGAGATAATAGGGTTATCGGAAAGCGGCGGCGTGAAAAGAATATCAGCCGGTGTCTCAATTTTAGGAAGGGCCATATAGGCCGGCTCTTCACGCTTTCCGGAGAGATATTTATACTGTCGCAAGCCCGTATCAAATTCTGATTGGGTTGCGGGAACGACGACAATTGTTTTGGCGCCCGCCGCCACAAGACTGTCCGCCGATTCTTGTAAGTGCTTTGACGTCATCATGGCCATGCCGAAACCTATGGCAAGGGGATGTTCTTTTGCGACGGTTTTGAGAGAATCGGCAAAGATTTTATCGCCTTCTTCTCCGAAGCCATGAGTCATCACCAATACGCCGACATCGCCCCTCAGGTTCTCATCACTGACATACCACTCATAATTGGGCGGCATCATGCTCATGATTTCCATGATTTCCTGATCGGTCCGATCTGATAAGGAAGGGACAATGCTTTTCACAAAATCAATTTGCTCTTTGGTCATGTCGCCGCCATGGGACATGTTGCTCATATCGCCGTCAGCGGACATAGTACTCATGTCGTGCTGCTCTTCTGACATGTTCATGGTCTGAGCCTCGCTTTGCTCATCCTCTTTAGAGCACGCGGAAGCGCCGATAAGTAAAGTGGAAATTATGAAACCGCTCAAGAAACGATTTCTTTTTGCGTGGTTCGATTGAAATAAATTATGCATGCGCCAATCCTTTATCTTCCTGTTATGTAATAGGATGCGACGCGTTTGAGTAACGCCCGCATTTTCTTCTCACTAAATCCCTTAACGTCTTCAAATTGCGTTAAGTCAATTTTATTGTGAACAATGAGAGACATTGTCCCTGCGTCCAATTCATCTTTGACGGCCGCCAAAACTTGTTCCCAAAACTCACGTCTCTCAGTAATGGCGGAAACGGAACCGGCTGACGGCAACACAATGCGTTTTCCATTTTCATCTTCGCCGATGACGAGATGGCCGCCGATAAAGCTGGTAATATTTTCTTGATCAACCAAGGCCTCAACGGATTTGAGATAGTTGACTGCATTGTAGAAATGAAAATCCGGCGCTGTTTCATCAAAGGGCATTGTCCGTCCGGATCCGGGGCTTGTGATGTCTACTGTAAAAAGAATGTTGGCGGGACGCGCCACCATGACCGCCATGCACGTGTCGTGAATGGGGCCGAAATAGAAAAGATCAAGGGACGCGTCGCCGACCGATACCGTATAGCGATCGGAAAACGTGATATCAGGCATGACCACGTCTGGATTGGGAGACCAGGCTAAATTCTCCACGCATTTTTCCTGCGCTATAAATTGCGCCCCTTCGTCTTTAAATATTTTCCCTCCGGCGGTATGGTCCCAGTGTGAATGCGAATAAACAACAAATTTTACCGGCTGGTCGGTAACCTCTAAAATGGCGGCCCGGTAGGCTTCAGCGGCTTGCGCATTTATAGGGTCTGTGACGATAACGCCCGCGTCGCTCACCAAAAAAATGCTGCGATATGGACCCCAGCGAAATGCGTAAAGGCCATTGCCTAATGATTCCGTTTGCGTCATGGGGACGCCGGGCATGAATTGAGCCGAAACAGGCGTGTGTAAAAACGATAGTGCAAAAAAAACTATCGAATAGACCGACAATTTTTGCATCATATTTCTATTCATCGCTTGCCCTATCACTGATCAAACAAAGAAGTTACCACCCGATTGTATAATAGGTGGCAATCCGGCGGACAAGCATTCTAAATCTTTTTTCATTGTAAAGCCCAATATCTTCGTA
>JAJFIM010000487.1 GCA_021774995.1 Alphaproteobacteria bacterium
GGTCGACGAAAGCGCGTTGAGGCGCGGTCATGACAGCGCGAATGTGGTCTGGGGCAACCAGGCCAGCGTTTTGGTGGGGGACTACCTCTTCAGCCGGGCTTTCAGCCTCATGGTGGAGACCGGCAATCTGCAAGTACTCGACATTCTCTCCCACACATCCACCATCATTGCCGAAGGCGAGGTTTTGCAGCTTGTCAGCTCCGCCAACATGAAGACCTCCAAAAAGACATATATGGAAATCGTGATGTGCAAGACGGCGGCTCTCTTTTCCGCCGCCGCCCGCGTGGGCGCGGTCATTGCCGGACGCTCCGCCCGCGAAGAAGAAGCGCTCAACGCCTTTGGCCGCGATTTTGGGATTGCTTTTCAGCTCATTGACGATGCGCTGGATTACGCCGGACTGCAGGAGCAATTGGGCAAAACCGTGGGAGACGATTTCCGCGAGGGCAAGATCACCCTGCCCGTCGTGCTGGCTTACCAACGGGGCTCGGATGAAGAACGGGCCTTCTGGCGCCGGACGATGGAAAAACCGTGCCAAGAAGACGGAGACTTCTCTCAAGCCGTTGAATTGCTGGCTCTGCACCGCGGCATTAAGGACACCATGGAGCTGGCTAAAGAATATGCCGAAAAAGCCCATGACGCCTTGATGATTTTACCGGATAATTGCTATAGGCGCAGCCTGGATAATCTCATCGCGTTTTGCGTTAACCGGGCGTACTAACCTTTGGGTGCTTGTCTCAAGGGCGCAACCACGCCGCCCTCAAGCCCCGCGCGGTAGACCAAAACCGCGCCTGCGCTAAAACTCAAAAACAAACCGCTTAATATCCAGAAACGGCCCAGCGCGTCCGTCTTTTGCACCATGAGAGCGGCAAATCCGCACAGCGCGAAGAGACCTATATAAATGGACGTCACCATCACATGGCTGGCGCCCAGCTTGACCCCGATTTGATAAAGATGTTCGCGGTGCGCCTGCATAATATTCTGCCGGCGGAGGGAGCGATAAGCCAAGGTCAGCAGAACGTCATATATGAACGGAAAAAACAGCACAGGCGCGAGCAGTATCGAAAGCTTGGCGCCTGCCTCCCCTCCCGGCGGCGCGGCAGTCCCGATCACCGCCAGACCGGCAAATACGAAACCGATAAATTGACTTCCCGTATCGCCCATAAAAATCCGGCCCGACGGAAAATTGAAAACCAAAAACCCCAGCACCGCCGCTCCAAGAAACAGACAACTGAACGCCACAAAATATGATCCTTGAATGAACGCCATACTCCCTAAGAAAAACGCCGCCACAACTGCGCCGCCGCCAGCAATGCCATTAATCCCATCCATGAAATTAAAAGCGTTCATAAAGAACACGATCCACACAACACTCAGCCCATAGCCCCAAAGCCCCAGAGACCAACTGCCCAATCCTAAAAAATCCAAAGCCTCGATCCGGCCAATAAAAAAGACGAAAACCAGGGCCGCGATGCATTGCGCTATGAGTTTTGAAAGAGGCAGCACGTCCCATACATCATCAATAAAAGCCATCGCGGCAACCAAAACGCTGAGACCCAGAAAAACAGTGAGACGAACGCCGTCCAAACCAAATTGCAAAATCGCCTCCGGCTGCAGCGCTATTAGCCCTACAAGGCCGAGCACGAAACCGGCGACAATCGCCACGCCCCCACTATTGGGAATAGTCTCTGTGTGGCTGGAGCGATGATTGGGAACCGCTTTAACGCCCACGCCTATCATCAAGCGGGTCAATAGCGCCGATACCGCGAAGACCAACACTGCGATCAAAATTGAGTTTGAAAAGGTCATAGATCAGCGCGCCTAGCTTGTCAGGGCGGTGTTTTGACTCCACCACCCCTCATGTGTGGCGCGTAAGTCCTGGGCCGCCGCCTCAGCCTCAGCCGCTTCGCCATAAAGTCCAAAACATGTGGCGCCTGAGCCCGACATCCGCGCGAACATCGCGCCGCTTGAGCGTAGCGCCTCTAAAACATCTCCGATCTCAGGAACCATAGCCAAAGCCGCATCTTGCAGATCATTGCGCGTGGTTTTCAAAAACCGGATCAATGCCGCGCTATCGGAAAAGGCGGAAGGATAGCGGTCCGGGGCCAAAAGCGGCGTGGAGGCGCCGCGCGCGTAGAATGCCTGAAAGATTGTTCGCGTGGCGACAGCGCATCCCGGATTGACCAAAACAAGCGGCAGCGCCGGAACAGCCGGTCCGGGGCTTATCTTCTCTCCCACGCCTTCCATCCAGGCGCTGGCGCCATGAAGGCAGACCGGCACATCGGCGCCAAGTGCAAGACCGATCTGGTGAAGCGCGTCTTCTTCGATACGCAGATCCCACAACCGTACTAATTCCCGCAACGCCGCCGCCGCATCCGCCGACCCACCACCTACGCCGGAGGCAAGCGGGAGATTCTTCGTCAACGCGATCGCCGCGCCTTGTGGGCGTCCCCCGCGCTCCACCGCCCACTTTTGAAGCGCGTGCGCCGCGCGTAGAATGATATTTTCCCCTTCATCCCGCATCAGACCTTCGGCGAATGGGCCGGTAATTGTTAATCCGATTTCCTTTTGCGCTTCAACATGGAGCGCATCGCCAATCCCGGCAAAGACAACCCAGCTCTGCAAAGGATGATAGCCGTCGTCACGCACCGGCTGCACATGTAGAAAAAGATTGAGTTTCGCTAACGCATTCATGGCGCCCATCTTAGATAGCGAACCTCATGTTGACGTTCAGATGGATTCCCGCTTTCGCAGGAATGACGAAGAAAAGGGGCGTCCCCATGCTTCCTCTTATCATTCCCGCGAAAGCGGGAATCCACCAACCAATAGCAGTGCCGTCCCGCCATCAAAGTCCTTGTTCGATCTTGACCTTGATCTGCGAGACCTGTCCGGGAGGAGAACCAAGGGTCAAGGCGTGGCTCCATTGAAAACGCGCCTCAATGCGCCGGCCCACTTGCCAATAGGCGTCGCCCAGATGCTCATTAATCACCGGGTCATTGGGCTCAAGCTGGACCGCGCGTTCAAGCTGGACCACCGCCTCATCAAAACGACCCTGCCTGAACAAAGCCCAGCCTAAACTGTCCACAATAAAACCGTCATTAGGACTGAGATCAACAGCCTGTTCGATAAGGCGCATGGCGGCCGCCTCATTGACCCCCTGATCAATCCAGGAATAGCCAAGATAATTCAGAGGCAAAGGCTGGTTGGGGGACAATTCAATGGCTTTGAGAAAATCCTTTTCGGCCGCCTTCCACTTCTTCATCTGCTCCAAAGACACGCCTCTGGAATAGTAAATGGGCCAGTGTTCCGCCTGCGGAGGATTAAAAAGAGCAATTGCGCCGTCATAGTATTTAACTGAATCCGCAAACCGCTCATTCTGACGCAGCATATCCCCCAACGCCACCATCAACTCCATATCCTTCGGATTGCGGCGCAAGAGGGCGCGGAGCACGCCCACCGCGTCTTCAGATTGACCTAAGCGGTTTAGATTAAAAGCGATTTTCATTTGCGCATTGTGATAGAGACCCGAACTTTGCGGGATTTGGGCGTAAGCGCGAATCGCATCGGGCCAGCGCCGCCCACGCTCAAACAGATCCCCCAGAAGCGTGCGCGCTATATCGAAATCGGGATCAAGATAGAGCGCCATCTGCAGATACATGATGGGCAATTCCATAGCCCGCTCCTGCACCAGATAAGAGGCCGGGGCGTATATTGCATCCGCCGCGCCCTGCACCGCGTTGCTCACCAATTGCGGGGCGGGCTTGCCCGCGCGCACCCGCGCCAGAGCGGTGTTTATCACGCGGTTTTCAGGAACGCCTGACAAAAACCCCAGATAGAGCGCCTCAGCTTCCTGCTTGCGCCCCTCTCGTTCGAGAAAAGACCCATAATTCTGGATGACCCGCAAAGAGCGGCCCCCCGTGGCCCGCAAAGCTTCGGTGTAATCCGCCCCCGCTTGCGCGTTCCTGCCGCTCAGATCATTCACAAGCGCGCGATTGACTATATAGAAGGGAGAGAAAACCGATTCCGAGACCCCTTTGTCCAGAACCCCCAAAGCCTCATCCATCCGTCCTTCGCCGACATATGACCAAGCGGTAAAAAGCTCCTGAATAAGCGTGCTGACAGGGCCGCTGCGCGAGCGCTGCAAATGGTTTCGCGCCGCCGCATATTCGCCATTGCGAAAAGCGTTGACGCCCAGCACCAAACGCGCGAGCCGGTTACTGTCGTCACGAGCCACGATCTGCTCAGCCAGGCCAACGGCGGAAGCCACCTTTCCATCCGCTACTTTCAGCAGAAAAGCCCGCTCCAGCATAATGTTGTTATCGGGGTCTTGCTTCAGAGCGCGCTCATAAAAGATGGCGGCTTCGCGGGTGTCGCGCATGGCGCCGGCAAAGCGCCCCGCCAAATAATTGCCATAGAGAGATGTGGAAACTTTTACGCTACGATCACCCTTTATAAACGACCCGTTCGTCGTAGTCCCGGAGCATCCGGCGAATGTCAAAAGCACACTAAAAAAAGCAAAAGCCGCCGCCTGCCGCGTGAGTCTCTCCGCCGCCTTCAAAAGGCGCGCACCTTGCTGCATCGCTAAGTTTTTCACGTTAAGAGACTCTCCTCGCATCAGCTCTCAAATCACATATTGGGGTAGTTTGGACCACCTCCACCCTCGGGGACAACCCATGTGATATTCTGGGATGGGTCTTTGATGTCACAGGTTTTGCAATGCACGCAGTTTTGCGCATTGATCTGAAAGCGCGGATTCGAGCCGTCTTCATCCCTCAGCACTTCATAGACGCCCGCCGGGCAATATCTTTGCGCCGGTTCGTCCCAGGTCGGCAAATTAACTTTGATCGGCATTTCCGGATCATGAAGTTTGAGGTGAACGGGCTGATCTTCTTCGTGATTTGTGTTTGAGATAAAAACGGATGACAGCTTGTCAAAAGATAAAACGCCATCTGGTTTGGGATAGTCTATCGGGGCGGCCTGCGCAGCGGGAATCAATGTTTCGTTATCTGCTTTGCCGTGTTTGAGGGTGAACTGGAACCCGCCGGGGATCAATTGATTGGCCCACATGTCCAAACCGGCCAAGGCAACGCCGAGCACGGTGCCCAATTTGCTCCACAAGGGTTTCACATTCCGCACCCGGTAGAGATCTTTAGCAATCACTGACGTTGCGAAAGCGGTTTCATAAGCGGCGAGCTCATCGCCCTGGCGATCCGCGCCAATGGCGTCAAACGCCGCTTCGGCCGCCAGCATGCCGGACATCATGGCGTTGTGCGTGCCTTTGAGCCGGGGGACATTGACCAGGCCCGCCGTGCATCCGATCAGGGCGCCGCCGGGAAAGGCCAACTTTGGAATTGACTGCCACCCGCCTTCGGTAATGGCCCGCGCGCCATAAGAAATGCGCTTGCCGCCTTTGAGATAAGGGCTGATGGCGGGGTGATGCTTGACGCGCTGGAACTCATCGAAGGGCGAAAGATAGGGATTGGGATAATTGAGATGCACAACAAATCCAATGACAACCAGGTTGTTGTCAAGGTGATACATGAAGGACCCGCCGCCGGTATTGTTCTTGAGCGGCCAACACATGGTGTGCAGAACCAAACCTTTTTTATGTTGTTCTTGAGGTATCTCCCATAACTCTTTAATTCCAATACCATATTTTTGAGGGTCCTTGCCCGCATCAAGGCTGAACTTCGCAATAATCTGCTTGGTGAGCGACCCCCGGGCGCCTTCGGCCAGAAAAGTATATTTACCGCGCAGCTCAATGCCGGGCGTGTAGGCGGGCTTGTGCGCGCCGTCTCGGCCCACGCCCATATCGCCCGTAGCGACCCCGCGCACCGCGCCGCTTTCGTCATAAATAACTTCCGCCCCGGCAAAGCCCGGATAGATCTCAACCCCCAATGCTTCCGCCTGCTCGGCCAGCCACCGGCACAGATTGCCCAGACTGATAATATAATTCCCGTGATTGGACATGAACGGAGGCATCAAAAAATGAGGCATCGGGATCCGGCCCGCTTTGCCCAGGAAGAAAAAACGGTCTTCGGTCACGGGCGTATCGAGAGGGGCGCCGCGTTCTTTCCAATCAGGAATAAGTTTTGTGAGCGCGGATGGATCGATCACCGCGCCGGACAGAATGTGGGCGCCGATTTCAGAACCCTTCTCCAGCACGCAGACGCTGATCTCTTTGGAGTGCTCCGCCGCCAATTGCTTTAAGCGGATGGCGGCGCTGAGCCCCGCCGGACCGCCGCCGACGATCACCACGTCATAATCCATGAATTCGCGCTCGGCGGGCTGATCGGGCATTCCTTATCCTCCTTGTGAGGGACGTCTCAGGGTGATCTTTATGGGAAGGTATGCCACTCAACGTCAAGCTCTATTGCCGG
>JAJFIM010000488.1 GCA_021774995.1 Alphaproteobacteria bacterium
GCGAGCAGAACACCGCCAGGCCGAGGGCCGTATCCAAGAGCGAGGTGATCACGCCGCCATGGACAACGCCCGTTTGCGGATTGCCGATCAGTTTTTCGCTGTAGGGTATTTTCAGCACGCCTGACCCTTTGCCGATTTCGACAAGTTTCATGCCGACGGCTTTGGCGAAGGGCACTGTGTCAAGAAAGGCGTCTGTATCGCCGCCCAAAAGGTCGAGGATGGCGGGCCGCGATTGTTGTTTCGTTTTGGTGGGCTTGGTCACGCGCGGGACTAACTTGTGTATGTTGAAATAATGACGCAAGGGGCTTCAG
Organism: Alphaproteobacteria bacterium; assembly: GCA_021774995.1. Lineage (GTDB taxonomy): Bacteria > Pseudomonadota > Alphaproteobacteria > SMXP01 > SMXP01 > JAJFIM01. The sequence continues at coordinate 312 of JAJFIM010000488.1, forward strand.
AGCTCACTCATACTCCAAAAAAGTGAGAAAGCCATAAATTATATCCCGCAAAATAGGCCTCTGTGATGGCGGGTAGGTTGACGTTGCGGAAACGTTCTTGAGGTTCTACACTGAAGGGCTCTTACGTGTTTTCTTTTGTTTTTATGGGTTTAGGTAAGGAAGTTGCGTGGATCAAGCGGCGAAAAATCAACCAGAAGCATCAACCGATAACGGTTCCAAGCGCGAAATAACAAAGCTGCAAAACCGTCAGGCTATTTTAGAAGCGGCCGCTGAGGTGTTTGCCGAAGTTGGCGTGGGCGCGGCCTCCATCCGGGAAATTGTGAGGCGCACGGATCTGGCTTCCGGAACGTTCTATAATTATTTCACTTCCAAGGAAGACGTCTTTCAGGCTCTGCTTGATGAGAGCGCCCTCAGCATGAGGCCGGAGCTCAAAGCCGAGCGTCTTGCCGCAACCAGTATTGAGTCATTTATTGAAGGGTGCTTCCGCGTTTTTTTCGATTATCTCGTCTCCGACCAGGCGATGTTTGCCGTTCTCCGGCGTAACTCAGGCGCATTGCGCGTGCGCATGCACACCCCGCAAATGTTGGTGGCGTTTGAAGAATTAGAAGAAGATATTGAACGCGCCATCGGGCAAGGATTACTGCCCGACATCGACACCGATTTCCTGACATCGGCGCTTATCGGCGTCGCCTTTGAGGTTGGAGACCGTCTGTTGCGCCGCCAATCGCCGGACCCGCGTGAGGCGGCGCGTTTTGCAACGGCCCTGACATTAGGCGGCGTCAAGGCGCTTCCCTTGAAGAAAACATCAGTCGCAAAGACGTGAAACCGAATCTTTAAAATAACGTGACGTTTAGATGGTTGCCCAAGAGAACCATTAAAATTGTCATCGGGATCATGCCAAGGGCGCTGACCCAGATATAGGTCCACCAGCGCAGGGGCGACAGACCGAAGGCAAAATTCAACAGAAAATACGGCACAAGAGGGATGCTGCGGCCGATGAAGAGGGCGGCGGCGCCCCGTTTGGCCGTGATGGCTTCAAATTTGCGGCTGTTTTCCGGCGACAGCAAAGCGGCAATGGCGGGGCGGCCCAGCGCCCGCGCCAGGGCGAACGCGATGATGGCGCCAATAAGCGCACTGGCCCATGTCAGTGCAAAACCGTATCCCATGCCATAAACCATGCCGTTAGCGATGGCGACAAGTTCCGCGGGTAAAGGGGAAAGGGCGCACAGGATCATAAGGCCTAAGGAAATGGCAATGGCCCACCCCTGGAGCGCCCGTATTTGTCCGGCGATATCGTCCGCCTTCATGTCCGGCGACAGAGAATTATGCGCAAGAACCCATATGAGGGCCGGCACGGCCAGGAAAAGCAGAAGCGCGCCCCCCGTCCATGCTTTGGCCAGGTTGTTTGTTGGCGCCTGTCTGTCCGGTTCGGTCATAAAAGTCTTCTTTAAACTGCTTGAACCATCCAGCGGAAGAAGCGGGATGGTTCATGTCCAACTCATCGAATGATAATTTAATATATAAGTAAAACGCTATATGACGGATATGAATTTTTCTACAGCGCTATTCCTGACGAAATGCTAGGGAGGCGGCCCAGCCGGCAATAAGGGCGAAAACTACGGCTAAAAGACCATAAAATAAGGGCGAATCGTAAGCGAATTCAAATATGGAGCGTTCAAATCCCGTTTTGTTGATGTCAAGAGATTTGCTCTGTACACTGATGATACGGCCGTCACTGATGAGAAAGACTTTGGTGCTGTAGATGCCCACGGAAATATTGGCCGGTATGGTAACGTTGGCGCGAAACAGGGTGTCGTCCAGAAACTCAACCCCGCCCTGCTTTTCATAAAAAAGTTGCTCGCGCTTTTTGTTTCGAATAATGGCGGTGCGATACGCGTTCAGCGCTTCCTCGTCAAGTTCAGCGTCTACCGGGTTCATTTTGAGATTTTCGGGGCGAATTTCGTTGCGGCGGAACACTTCTGAAGATGCGATGTCGGCAAAATTCCGGCTGGCGGCGACAAAATAATAATCGGGAACCCCGTCAAAGACGACGGATTTGGTGTTGACCCATACGCCGCCCACTCTTTCCTTGTGGCGAACGGTGATGGGCGTTTGATTGTTTGGCCCGCTGATGATGACGATCACGTCTCGGGACGCTTGTTCATCCAGCCTGTTTGTCGAGAGCGCAGTATTTCGATCAATAGCGCCGAAAAGGACCAGGTTTTTGCCGGTAAAATTAGACGTGATGGCGACAATGTTTTCGGAAAGATCCGCCACGAGGCTGTCGGCAGCCACGCGATGGGCGCTGAACCACATTGCCGTTAAAATGGCGGCGCATGAAATGAGCGGTTTAAAAAAAGCGCGCTGCGTCATTTTCCAATCACCGCATCCAGAGAATAGAGATCAAGAGGCGTGCTCACCAGATCCACCCCTAAGCGTAGGCAGACAGCCAGCACCAGAAGCGCCAGAAGAGCGCGTAATTCTTCACTCTTGAGGCGCCGGCCTGCGCGCGCGCCAAATTGCGCGCCGACGACGCCGCCGAGCAATAAAATAAAAGCGAGCACAAAATCCACCGTATGATTTGTGGCGGCCTGAAGGACGGTGGTGATCGCGGCGACAAAAATGATTTGGAATAAAGACGTCCCAACGGCGATCGCGGCGGGCATGCGGAGGAGGTAAATCATGGCGGGAAGTAATATAAAACCGCCGCCCACGCCCATGATGGCGGCCAATATCCCGATCAGAAACCCCAAGACAATTGGGGGGATGCACGAAATATAAAGCCGGGATCTGGGAAACCTCACGCGCAGCGGCAGGCCGTGCACCCAATTATGGTGTTTGGGTTTGCGTCGAAGGGGAGGGTTTTTGGAATGGGCGCGGCGAATGGTGCGTATGCTTTCGGCAAACATCAACGCGCCGACAATGCCTAAAAATATGACATAAAACAGGCTGATGAAAAGATCCACCTGACCGCGCGCAATGAGGATGCGGGAAATGATCACCCCGACAAAAGAGCCCAGCGCTCCTCCGGCAAGGAGGATCGATCCCATTTTGAAGTCCACGCATTTGCGTTGCCACTGGGCCATTGCACCGGAGACAGAGGAGGCGACAATCTGATTTGCGCCGGTGGCCACGGCGACGGCGGGAGCAATGCCGGTAAAGATCAACAACGGCGTCATTAAAAACCCGCCGCCCACGCCGAACATGCCCGAAAGGAAGCCAACCGCCCCTCCCATCCCCAGAAGAAGAAATATATTCACCGAGAGCTCTGCAATCGGAAGGTAAATTTGCATTGTGGTGCGGTCGCTGTGAATCCAGTTGACTATTATTGGGCTGAAGACCCGGCCCCCAAGAAATCCCAGTATGGTTATACTGAGAGCAGGAAGGCCTTTGCAGTTAAAACAACTTAGATTGTTTTTGCTGGCCCGTTAAGGCCCGAAAACATTTTATGTTTGCTCTTTGACATCGCCAGACCTCGCGCGTCAGATTCTTTTGCGGGTCAGGCTCAAGGCGCCTTGCCTGATCGGGTTAGGATCGGCCGCCATCCGTTAAAATTCGATATTGACCAGGCTGTCCATAGGTTTTGGCTGCCAGATCGCAATAAGGGCTTTCGCGCTGGCCAGGCTCGAGGCGTCAAGTTCAGCTTCCAATGCAGTTTTCATCTCAGCGGCGCCCGCATCGCCTTTGCTGGCCGCGATGGCGAACCATTTATAGGCCTGAACGGGGTCGGGCGCTGTGCCGAAACCACGGTATAATAAAGTCGCAAAATTGAATTGGCTGTCTGTCAGGCCTAGCCTGGCGGCTTTGGAAAACCAGTCGAGCGCTTGGGCGTAGTCTCTTTCAACGCCGTGGGCTTCCGCATAGATAACGCCAAGATTGTACATGGCTTTGCGGTTTCCCGCGCGGGCGGCTTTGCCATACCACAAGCGGGCTTGGGAAAAGTCCTGCTCCAGGCCGGTTCCCGATTCATAAAGAGCGCCAAGGCGGTATTGGGCGGGGGCGAGATCTTGACCCGCGGCCTGCGCGATCAGTTCAGCGCCGCGCGGTTCATCCAGCGCGGCGCCGCGCCCGTCAAGTATGCGCAAGCCCAGCCGATATTGCGCCCAGGAATTACCCTCAGATGACAGGCGCGTCAGATCTTCTATTGGCAGTTCTTGCTGCGAGAGCAGCGGGTCAAGCTCTGGATTGGTTTTGGGGGCGCCAGCGGGCGCCGCCGCCGCGGGAAGGGCGGGCGTAATGGAAATCGGAAACGGCTCTGAAGCATCCGCAGGTATTTGCGTATCCGCTACTGGATCGTCCTCTTCAGACATTGTGACGTTAAGGGAGGAAAGGGCGGAATTGATATCCAGTTTTGACAAGGTATCAGAAACCGAAAACTTGCCGTCACCTAAGATAACGAGCGCGGCCGCCGCCATCATGATAATAAAAGACAGAAGTATCGCGCCGATGACGCCGCGCCGGATTCTTCCCCTCACGGTGTGATCCTCATCCCCGTCTTCATCTTCATCGTCCAACACCAGATCGGCGATGGGACTTTTGACGCGCGCTGTTTTCTCCATTTCCGGCGGGCGGCTGCGCGCCTTTTTCTTGGCCTTGGCGGGGCGCGCCTCGGGGGCTTTGGCGACTTCCTCAACTCTGTGTTGCGCGGGCGGTTCGGCGCCTGCGGGGGGCGCCGCCGCATCGCTCGCCTCCGGCGCATCGCCGGGAACGGGAACGGGCTGAACCGGCGGCAGGTCATAAGCGGTATGGTCGGTGCGGCGCCGCTTTTTTCTCTTTCCAAAAGGCGGGATCACCTCATCCGCCAATTCTTTCTCAACCGCCTTGCGGGCTTGTTGTTCTCGTTGTACGGCGCCGCTGGCGGGCGCGTCATCAGAGGTCTGCTCTTGGGGTGGTTTTGCGCCCGAATCCACGATTTCGATTTTGTTCTTGATAGCGTTGAGAGTGGCTTCAATAGCTTCAAGTCTCAATTCAGCGCTGTAATCCGCCGGAAAGTCATCCGTACCCGCATCTTTTCGCGGGCCTGGGCTTTCCAGCGCATTGGATATTTCATAGATGCGCTCCTGGATCGCCTCGGCGTTTTCGCGCGCGTCTTTCTCAACGCGGCCAATGCGATTTTCGAGTTCAGCCAGAGGCTCTTTCAGGCCTGCCGGGGCCGCCGTTTGCCGTTCGGCCGCGTCCATGCGATGGGCCAGATGCGCGATTGCCTGCTCCATGGCGCGCATGCCCTCTATCGCGCGTTTTTCGGAAGTTTCGATATGATGGACAATTTTACCGAGGGTTCCCTCCAGCGGTTTTAATGTCTCTCTTTCTAGCTGGCGGCCAAGCCCGCTTTCGAGCGCTTCCATGCGGCCAAATATTTCTTTTTTGGTTTCTTCCAATTGCGCCAGAAGCTTAGATTCCAAATCTGAATTCAAGGCGGGGCGCGCTTCACCCGGCGCGGCCTTTATGGCGCGGTCAAGATGGGTGATGATCTCTTGATTGTTATGCTCGACCTCATCAAAACGCTGAGACATCTCGGTCAGCGCCTCATGGAGGGCGGCCAATTCCTGATCGCTTTGCGATGGGGGCGGCGACCAGTCTGCGCCGTCTCCTCCAGGGGTGGACTGGGGAGCAGGGGATGTGAGAATGGTCCTGTTCAGCCATTGGCCGAGCGTCATCCCCGCCTGCTGCGCCGCTTTTTTTGCCGCGACGCGCGCTTCGGGCTCAATACCCTTCACGCTCCAAGGTATGCCCGGTTTCATGCGAATCAACTTGCCTCTTTAGGATGTTTTCCGAATGTATAGAGCAACAAACTTTGTGTAAAGAAAGGTAAAAATAGGCGGGTTTTTTGATGTGGCGTCATTTCTGAGAGAGATTAAAAATAAGTTGACGTTGACGTTAACGTCAATTATTATCTCTATGGTTAAAGGGAGGCGACCTCATTTCGAGGGATGCGCCTGAGGCGATAGAGCTAAAGATTTATGCCCCATCGGACATATACAATTCGGGATCTGGCGCGCGAATTTAGCGTTACCACCCGCGCGATCCGTTTCTATGAAGATAAAGGTCTGCTGAGCCCCGCGCGCCGGGGGCAAGCCCGCATTTATGCGCCGCGCGATCATGCCCGGCTCTCGCTCATTCTGCGCGGCAAGCGGGTTGGGTTTTCCTTGGATGAAATTCGCGAAATGCTCGATCTATATGATCTGAAAGACGGTCAGGCGGCGCAGCTTCACGTCTCCCGGCGCAAATTCGCTGAGCGCATTGAAATTCTCGAACAGCAAAAAAATGATATTGCTGAAGCGATCACAGAATTGCACGATGTTTGCGACCTGGTCGATCGCATGCTTGAGGAAAAAGCGGCCGAGGTATCAAGAGAAGTGAAACTTGTCACGTCAGCGGCCGGATTCGCCGGCCCCGTGACTATGATGGTGAGGAACGATGACTACATATAACGCCCCCTTGCGCGACATGCAGTTCGTGATGAACGACGTGTTGAAGATCGAGTCTTTTGCGGATCTGCCGGGATTTGCCGACGCCAGCCCCGATCTGGTGGACGCAATTTTGACCGAAGGCGCCAAGATTGCCGAAGAAGTGCTGCACCCCTTGAATCAGTCAGGCGACAAACAGGGGTGCCGCCTTGAAAACGGCGTGGTGCGGATTCCCGACGGCTTTAAGGAAGCTTACGACACGTATGTGCAGGGCGGTTGGGGCGGTCTGACTTCCGACCCCGCTTATGGCGGCCAGGGTCTGCCCCATGTGGTGGGCATCGCCGTATCCGAGATGATCAGTGCGGCGAATATGGCTTTTTCCATGTATCCGGGCCTCACCCACGGGGCTTATGCGGCGATTCACGCGCACGGCTCGGATGAACAGAAGCAAACCTATTTGCCCAATATGGTGTCGGGCAAATGGGCGGGAACCATGAATCTTACCGAACCCCATTGCGGCACCGATCTGGGTCTGATGCGCACCAAGGCCGCGCCGCAGGATGACGGTTCTTATAAAATCACCGGCACCAAGATTTTTATCTCTGCGGGCGATCACGAACTCACTGAAAACATCATTCATCTGGTGCTGGCGAAAATTGCCGGCGGGCCGGAAGGCATCAAGGGCGTGTCGCTCTTTATCGTCCCGAAATTTCTTGTCAACGAAGACGGCTCTTGCGGCGCCCGCAATGGCGTGACGTGCGGCTCTCTGGAAGAAAAAATGGGCATTCACGGAAATTCCACCTGCGTGTTGAATTACGAAGACGCCACCGGATATCTCATCGGCACATCGCATAAGGGTATGCGGGCCATGTTCACCATGATGAATGCGGCGCGGCTGGGCGTTGGCATGCAGGGCATGTCGCAATCTGTTGTGTCTTATCAAAACGCCCTAACTTACGCCAATGAACGGCTTCAGGGCCGTTCGCTCACCGGCCCCAAAGCTCCTGACCAGGCTGCCGACCCGATCATTGTTCATCCTGATATCCGCCGTATGCTGATGGATCAAAAAGCGTTCAATGAAGGCGCGCGGGCTTTGATGTATTGGACGGCGTTGCAGGGCGATCTGTCGCATCTCTCGCCGGACGAGGCCGTGCGTGAAAGGTCGGATGATCTGATGGGCCTGATTACCCCCGTGATCAAAGGTTATTTGACCGATAAAGGATTTGCGCATTCCGTGAATGCGCAACAGGTTTTGGGCGGCCACGGCTATATTCAGGAATCGGGCTTGGAGCAATTCGTGCGCGACGCCCGGATCACCATGATTTACGAAGGCGCGAACGGCGTTCAAGCGCTGGATCTTGTGGGCCGGAAACTCGCAGCCAATGGAGGGCGCGCGATTTTTGGCTTTTTTGCCGAACTTGACGCCGCCCTCAAAGAGCATGAGGGCGATGAGGCGCTGAAACCCTATCATGACACTCTGGCTGATGGTAAAGCCTATCTGGAAGACGCCACCAACTGGCTGATGGAAAACGGGTTGAAAAACCCCGACAATGCCGGCGCGGCGTCAGTGGATTATCTTCATCTGTTCGGTCTGGTGTTGATGGCCTATGTGTGGCTGAAAATGGCTAAAGCGGCGCAAGAGAAAATGGCGAACGGCTCCGGGGAGGATACGTTTTATGACAATAAACTCAAAACCGCGCGTTATTTTGTCGATCGCATATTTCCCGACGCCGCCGCTCATCTGGCAAAACTGAAAAGCGGCGCTGCGTCAATGATGGCTTTGCAGGCGGATGCCTTTTAAGCGACGATCAAATCTCCACACCCTTTGGAAAGTAAATCCATGGAACCTCTCCAAGTAGAAAAGCCGTCTTACATCACCGAAGATTTGCAAATTTACAGCGATGCGGTGGATAAATTTCTGGAACGCGAATGCATCCCCCACAAAGAAAAATGGGCGGCCCAACAATGCGTTGACCGAGATATCTGGTACAAGGCGGGCGAAGCGGGCCTCCTGTGCCCCAGTGCGCCGGAGGAATATGGCGGCGCGGGCGGCACATACGCTCATGAAGCGATACTTATTGACAGGCTTGGCCGCAGCGCGGTTGATGGATGGGGCGTGTCGCTGCACAACGCCATCGTCGCGCCGTATATCACCCATTACGGTACTGAAGAGCAAAAGAAGAGATGGTTGCCCAAGCTTAGCTCCGGCGAATATGTCGGCGCCATCGCCATGTCGGAACCGGCGGCGGGCTCCGACCTTCAGGGCGTTAAAACCACCGCCAAGCTTGACGGCAATCACTACGTCATCAATGGATCCAAAACATTCATCACCAATGGCCAAACCGCCAACCTTATTATTGTTGTCGCCAAAACCGATCCCGCGCTCGGCGCAAAGGGCATCTCGCTGATGATTGTCGAAACCGATGAGGTGGAGGGCTTTCGCCGGGGGCGCAATCTCGACAAAATCGGTCAGAAGACCAATGACACCTCGGAGCTGTTTTTCGATGAGGTCAGAATACCCACTGCCAATATGCTGGGAACCGAAGATGGCCGCGGGTTTTATCAGCTTATGGAGCAATTGCCCCAGGAGCGCCTAAACGTGGCGCTTGGCGGCATGGCGGTGATCGAACGGGCTTTGGAAGTCACGATTGACTACGTCAAGCAGCGTAAAGCCTTCGGCAAGCACGTTATAGAGTTTCAAAACACGCAATTCAAACTGGCCGAGTGCAAAACTGAAGCCACCATCGCCAAGGTCTTTTGCAATCACTGCACGCAATCGCTGCTCGACGGTAAGCTCGATCCGGTGACCGCCTCCATGGCAAAATATTGGGTGACCGATCTGCAGTGTAAAATCGTCGATGAATGCCTGCAACTTCACGGCGGGTATGGCTATATGAATGAATACCCCATTGCCGAGATGTATCGCGATTCGCGCGTGCAGCGAATCTATGGCGGCACCAATGAAATTATGAAACTGCTCATCTCGCGCTCGCTTTAATTGGCCGCAGAGCCTTAAGAGAACGCGTATTCCTTCAAGGGAGATTAAGACTTATGACCGAGTGCTATATTTACGATCACGTCCGAACGCCGCGCGGCAAGGGCAAGGCGAGCGGCTCTCTGCATGACATCACATCCCTGCAATTGGCGACGCAAGTTTTGCAGGCGGTGCGCGATCGCAATGATCTGGACACCTCCCGCATTGATGATGTGGTGCTGGGCTGCGTCTCGCCCATCGGCGAACAGGGGGCGGATATCGCCCGCACGGCCGTGTTGAACGCGGATTATGATGACAGCGTGGCGGGCGTTCAGGTTAACCGGTTTTGCGCTTCGGGTTTGGAAGCCACCAATATGGCGGCGGCGCAGGTGATGTCGGGGCAGGCGGATTTGAGCATTGGCGGCGGCGTGGAGGCCATGAGCCGCGTGCCCATGGGATCGGACGGCGGCGCGTGGCCGAGCAATCCGGAAGCGGCGTTCAAAACCTATTTTGTGCCGCAAGGGGTCAGCGCCGATCTCATTGCCACAAAATACGGTTTCAGCCGGGATGACGTTGACGCCTTCGCCGTGGAAAGCCAGAAGCGCGCTGCGCATTCCTGGGAACAGGGCTATTTCAAAAACTCGATTGTTCCGGTTAAGGATCAGTTGGGTCTTGTTGCGCTGGACCGTGACGAGCATTTGCGGCCAGAAACGACCATGCAGTCTTTGGCCTCGCTCGATCCTTCCTTTGCGGCATTGGCCGATTTTGCCGGTTTCGATAAGGTGATTTTGCAACGCTACCCGGAAGTGGAAAAAATTAATTACGTGCACCATGCGGGAAATTCATCGGGCATTGTCGACGGCGCCGCCGCTATTCTGCTCGGCAACAAACAAGTCGGCGAAGAACTGGGCTTAAAACCACGCGCGCGCATCCGCGCCTTCGCATCCATTGGCTCCGAACCCTCCATCATGCTCACGGGACCTGAACATGTAACGCGCAAAGTTTTGAAACGCGCGGGCATGGGGGTCGACGAGATTGACCTTTATGAACTCAATGAGGCTTTTGCAGCAGTTGTGATGCGGTTTGCTCAAGCGCTTGAAATTGACGGTGATAAGCTCAACGTCAATGGCGGCGCCATCGCCATGGGGCATCCGCTGGGCGCGACCGGCGCAATGATTCTGGGCACGGTGCTGGATGAGTTGGAGCGGCGCGATCTCAGCACCGCATTGGCGACCCTTTGCGTCGGCGGCGGCATGGGAACGGCCACTATTATCGAGCGCGTATAACGCGCGCCATTACAATATGCAGAATTTAATGATCTGACGTCAGATCATGCGGGAGACAGGACTATGGAAAACTTCAAACTTGAAATCGATTCGGACGGCATCGCATTGGTGACATGGGACATGCCGGGGCGGAGCATGAACGTTATATCCGCTGCGGTGATCAAGGAGATGACGGAATGGATAGGTAAAGTTGGTCAGGATGACGCAATCAAAGGCGTGGTGCTGACCAGCGGCAAAGATAGTTTTTGCGCCGGCGCCGATCTGGAAGAAATGGAAGGCGGCGTTTTTGGTTCTGCTAAAGGAGATCTCAGCCAAGAAGAGATGGGCAAGGCGTTTGAACGGGTCTACGCGCTCAACCGCCTGCTGCGGGATTTGGAAACTTGCGGCAAACCGGTGACGGCCGCCATTAATGGCACGGCGTTAGGGGGTGGTTTGGAAGTAACCCTGGGATGTCATTACCGCGTGGCGGCGGATAATCCCAAAGCGCAATTGGGCCTGCCCGAAGCCAAGGTCGGCTTGATGCCGGGCGGCGGCGGCACCCAGCGCCTGCCGCGCCTTATCGGCGTGATGGCGTGCGCGCCCCTCGTACTGGAAGGCAAGGCGTTGGCCCCCGCCAAAGCGCTGAAAATGGGCGTTATCCACAAAGTGGTCCCGGCGGGCCAGCTCATCGCCGAAGCCAAGCGCTGGGTGCGGGAAGAGGGCGATGCGGAGCAGCCCTGGGATAAAAAAGGGTACGCCATCCCCGGCGGCGGTCCGCATGATAAAGAGGGCATGCAAAACTTTGTCATCGGCAATTCCATGTTGCACGCCAAAACCTACGGTAATTATCCGGCGCAAAAACACATCATGAGCGCGCTTTACGAAGGCTTGCTTGTGCCTATGGATGCGGCCTTGCGCATTGAATCGCGTTATTTCCTGAAAACGCTTTTGAGGCCCGAAGCGGGAAATATGATCCGTACACTGTTTCTTTCCATCCAGGAGCTCACAAAAGGCGCGCGGCGGCCCAAAGGCGCGCCCGCCACCGACGTCAAAAAACTGGGCGTTCTGGGCGCGGGCATGATGGGGGCGGGCGTTGCCTATGTCTCCGCCATGGCGGGCATTGAGGTCGTGCTCATTGATATGTCGCAAGAAGGCGCCGATAAGGGGAAAGACTATTCGGCCAAGCTTCTCGACAAACGCATCGAACGGCGCCGGGCAACGGAAAAGAAAAAGGGCGAAGTGCTGGCGCGCATCACGCCCACCACTGATTACAGCCTGCTGGAAGGCGCGGATCTTATCATCGAAGCGGTGTTTGAAGACCGCAAGATCAAGGCGGACGTGACCGCCAAGGCCGAAGCGGTGATCCCAAAGACATCCATTTTTGGCTCCAACACCTCAACATTGCCCATTACCGGACTGGCTGAGAAAAGCATGCGCCCCGATCAGTTTATCGGCATTCATTTCTTTTCGCCGGTGGACAAGATGCCTCTTGTTGAGATCATTATGGGTGAAAAGACCAATGATCAGGCGCTGGCGGTGGCGCTCGATTATGTCAAGAAAATCAGAAAGACGCCCATCGTGGTCAATGACAGCCGGGGCTTTTACACCTCGCGGTGCTTTGGCACTTATGTGCGCGAAGGCATCAACATGCTGGCCGAGGGCATCGCGCCGGCGCTTATTGAGAATGCCGGCAAGATGACCGGCATGCCGGTGGCGCCGCTCGCCATGACGGACGAAGTGTCGATTGAGCTCAGCTACCATGTGCAGCAACAGACCAAAAAAGACCTGGGCGACAAATACGATTCTATGCCGAGCGATGACATCACCGAAAAGATGGTCGCCCAATTGGGCCGCAAGGGCCGCAAAAACGGCAAGGGGTTTTATGAATACCCCGCCGAGGGCGATAAATATCTCTGGCCGGGCTTGGCCGATTTGGCGCCGGCGGCGGCGGAGCAACCGGGCGTGGACGAGCTGAAAAAACGCCTTCTTTACATTCAAGCGCTTGAGACCGCGCGCTGTTTTGAGGAAAAAGTTCTCGTCGATGTGCGCGACGCTGATGTCGGGTCTATTTTGGGGTGGGGCTTTGCGCCTTATACCGGCGGGACTTTGTCCTATATCGATATGATAGGCGTGAGCGAATTCGTCGAGGAGTGCGATGCGTTAGCGCAAAAATACGGGCCAAGGTTCACGCCAAACGCCCTGCTGCGCGACATGGCGGCGTCGAACGACAGTTTCTACGCGCGCTTCAATCCCAAAGCGGCGTAGGAATAAAAAGGGTCCACCCTTCCTTGTCATGCCGCGGCTGAAGGGCTTTACCCCTGAACAAAAGACGGTTTTAGCGCGTCAAAGCGGGCGGGGTCTTTAAGCTCAAGAGGCGTCACTTTGCGCGCCTTCAGATCGAAGACCACGGCGGTGATCTCAATGGCGGCGCTGAGCGCGCCTGTCCCGGCGTTAAACAGAAGGTGGCCAAAGCTTAATGTTTTGGCGCTCAAGGCCCGCGTGTAACTGAGGGTGAGCGTGGCGTCTCCCGCGCGCAAAGGGCGCCGGTAGTGGGTCAGGCTTTCAAGCACCACCGTTCCCAAACCCTGCCGGGTTAACTCCACCCAGTCACACCCAAAGGCACTCCACAGATGCGCCGCCGCATCACTGGAGATCGCCGTGGCGGCTTGCGCGGTGAGGCGCCCCTCGGCGTCTGTCATGAAGGGCTGCACAAGCGCGCGGTGGGTGAGCGGCAACCCTTCGCCGCGCGCTTGGGTCAGGGTCAGATCAGGAACGGGTCCGTGCATGCCGGTGGAAAACTTTTGCGCTTCTTGCGGAATTCCGATGCGTAATTTATCGGCTTCAATGCGCACGGCGCCCGGCCATGGCGCGGGCTGGGCGTCAGCGTCAGCGGCGCTTGGCGCAAGATGCGTCCAGCGTGTTATGAATGTGGCGGACAGCGCGCCCGTCAACGCATTGCGCATTTCATGGAGGACGGTCAGGCCCGTCTCCTCCATATCGGCAATACCGGAATGCAGGACCAGAGTGTCGACGGCGCGCAATTCGCCATGATAGCGGATATGATCCTCCTCCACCCGCACGCAAACCGGGTCGCCTTGCCGGTTGGCTGGAGGCAGCCCCAGCGCCAGCCGCAGATGGGCGTCGGCCTCCGCCTTGCGCGCCATGTAGAACTGGACATTATAGTGCCCGATTTCATCGCACTCCCAGACGCTGACAAAGCCGCGGCCGGTTTCAAGGGGCGGGGTGTTTTCGGCTTTCATGCTTCTCTTTCTTTTTGGAAGTCTTTTGCCGCGTTCACCGGTTCGGCCAGTTCCGGGGCCAATACGGCCAGGGCCTTGCGGCAGTCGGACAGAATTTGATCGGACAGCGCCGGATCATTCACGGCGCGCGCGAGGGCGAGGCCGCCAATTGTCATGGAAAACAGCGCCAAATGCGGATCATTCGCCGCAGTTTCGGGTGCGGCGGCGTTGAGTTTTGCGGCCCATAATTCGGTCATCTTTTTGGTGAGCCGTGTGAAAGCCGCCTGCAATTCCGGATCGGCCCGGGCCGCATCGCTCAAATGCGCGGCGATGGGGCAGCCCTCCGCCAGATTATCGCGGTGGCCGGCGCTGAGATAATGCCGGAATTGCTTGAGCATCTGCCGGCGGGACGCTTGCGTGCTGCGCGTTTTGAGCGATTCCGGATTTGCTTTTGGAATCACGCCCAGGAGGCAGGCTTCAAAGAGCGCTTCTTTCGAGGGGAAATGGGCGTAAAACCCGCCCCGCGTGAGGCCTGCGTCAGACATGATG
>JAJFIM010000489.1 GCA_021774995.1 Alphaproteobacteria bacterium
TGGTTGCTCAAGCAGCTTTCCGTTCCATTAATAACCGGCTGGACATTGTTTCTAAGCGGGTCAACACTGGATTCCGTGTTGCCGATGCGAAAGACGATGCGTCAACATTTGCCGTGGCTCAAGGCCTTCGCGGCGACGTGAAAGGTCAAGAAGCTGTATCATCCGCTCTGACACGCGGTGTCGGTGTGGCTGAAGTGGCTTTGGCCAGCGCCGAATCCGTATCCAACTTGGTTCAAGACGTTTCCGCAAAAATCGTGCAATTGTCGACTGATGCTTTGTCAACGGCTGAGCGCGCGGCGTTTGAAGCCGACTTGGTTGCTTTAACGGGTCAGATCACCAACGCCATCGCGCAAGCGAGCTTCTCGGGCAAGAACGTTTTGGTCGAAGCCACCAATGCGGTGTTCCTGGCTGATACAAGCGGCACCACGATTTCCATCCGTGGTCAAGATCTTGATACGAATGCTGCAACGCTGGTTACTGCTGTCGTAGGCACCATCACCGGTTCCACGACTGGCGCCGCGGCTCAAACGGCTCTCACTACTTTTGAAAACGCGGTCAACACCTCATTGGGACAGTTGGGCGCAGATTCTAAAGGCGTGGAAATTCAACAGGAGCTGATTGCCAAGCGGATCGACGCCACAGAAAAGGGCATTGGCGCCCTGGTGGACGCTGACCTCGCGAAGGAAAGCACCAAGCTGCAGGCCCTTCAGGCTCAGCAGCAGTTGGCCGTTCAGGCGATTGGTATCGCCAACCAAGCGCCGGGCGTGTTGCTGTCTCTGTTCCGTTAAGAACAGATTTAGCCCTCAGGTTCGATGGAGCCGGCTTGGCCGGCTCCATCGTCCTGCCTGGAGGAGAATCGTAAAACATTTATTAAACATGTATCGATCAGGGGGCTTAAGAGAGGATAGCTTGCGAGGTAATTCAAGCTATCTGATGAAAGGAGACCCCACCTTATGTTGGATGCCCTTAATCAGATTGGGCAAGTTCAGGGACGCAGCGTCCTTCAGGAAAATGCTGACAAGGACAGCTCTTTAAAGTCCGAACTTGACCCCAAAAATATTAGCTCTGTGACCAAGGAATTGCTGGCGGTTGATCCGAGAAAAGCGGTTTTGCCGGTTGAGAAGTTGGAACAAGCCATCAATAATGTCGCCAAAAACTTTATTGGCGAACAAGCCAGATTGGCCATTGACGTCGATAATGGAACGGGCCGTACGATCTTTAAGTCTATCGACCGAAAAACAGGTGACGTTCTGGTGCAATACCCATCGGAGGAGTTTTTGCGTCAACTGGCTTCCTTTTTCGAAGCCAATCCGCATTCTTCCGGCGAGGATCCCGTAGAAGGTCTTGCGATCGACGAAGAAGTATAAGAAGCCCGTGATGGTTAGCGACGATAGTTGCGCCAATCATCAACGCGCGCAAAAATAACGTAGAGCGCCGCGACAATGGCCGTGGCGCCCAGCGCCCAATAAGCCCATTCTGGAATGGCTTCTATGAGACCAAAAATGCGCTGCATTTTAGGGTCTAGCTGGTCCGCTTTATCTACATTTTTTTCAACTGCCGCCGCCACTGCTGTTGTGCCTCCAGCGACAGCGGAAACGCCTGCGCCTTGGATTGTCCTGCTTTCACCTAAGCTTTCGCGGCGCCCGGAGGCCTCAGTTGATGGCAACAATCGCGTGTTTTCCATCAGGGGGAGGTCAACTTGACTTTTTGGTTGCGGGTTGGGCTCATTTAAAAACAGATTTTTTTCCGCTGCGCGGCGCCGCGTTAAGCCAGGAAGTTCGACCAGACGTCCATTCACACGGCCCTTGTTCCACCATTCAATGGCTTGTGCCGCCCCCAGACGATCGCCAATATTCAATCTTTTCAAAGCTGTGGAAGAAGCAAGGGCGGCATTGCCGATATTATAGGCGAGAGAAACGAGCGCGCTGAATTCATTCTCATTGACATTCTGGTTAATCACGCTGCTCACGCCTTTTTCGGTGCGGCTAACGTCTTTTCGCAGAAGGTCTTCGGCTTGTGCAGGAGAGATCACCATGCCCTCGCGCACCTCTCCAGTATGCCCAAAGCCGATAGTCCAGATACCTACCGGATCAACATAAGCTTCAAGCTCCAACCCTTCGAAGGTTTTAATCAGATCAAGACCGGCTTGGTTAATACGCATCCCCACACCCGTTACTAAAGCGTTTTCACATACCGTTTTACGAACGGCCAGACCTAGAATAGCATAAAACACTGGGAAGGAAAAAGCCGTCTTTGCCCATATCATCATTGTGATGTGGCGAGAATTGGGCTGGGAGGAGGCGCTGGGGTGGCAGAAAAAGGGCTATATGACCTCGTTGAGGGTCAATGTGGCGGGAGCGGACATAGCGTGCGCCCTCACATTGGCATGAGCCCCGTAGCCGGTTTGCGGATTTTTCAATTGTGATACTTCTTCCGCCACCGCCCTGATCATTCCTTCGGTTACGGAGCGCACGCGGGAAAGAACTCTTCCGTGTTCGCTGAGTTTTTCTTTGAAAGCGCGCGTGCGCGTTTTAAGTTGATCCAGTAATTCCGTCTTTACGCCATCGATTAAGGAATTTTGGTTTGCGATCAACGTCATTTCATGGGCGTAAAGGGTTGACAGTTTTGCGCGTTCATCCTGGAACTCTGCAATTTCGCGGGGGCGGCGGTTTCTCAATACTTCAGTTTCGCGTTCAACGAGAATTGTCAATCTTTGGGTGAGCGCAATCAGTTGCTCCACCCGGTCCGTTGAATCGTGGGCGGCCAGGGGCATTATTCGTTCTCCAAGGATGGGCTTTGCGCTTCTTGCAGTTTGAGAATTTCACGATAAACATTATCAGCTATACCAATGCCGCCGCTGTGGGATATTGCTTTGGCGTATTGCTCATTCAACATTGACCTGTAAACGCTTTCTCCATGACCGCCGCCAAAAGGCCCATCCGTTTCAATGCCGGCAAACATGCTTTCAAGCAGACTTGTCAGAAAAACCGCCTCTAAATCTTCAGCCGCCTGGCGCGCGGCGTTTTGAGAATCCCCATATCGTTTGGTTAAACTCTTCTCCGCAAGGACCGCCTTCGCTTGGGATTGGTTAATGTCTACAAGGCTAGTAAGCGAGGTAAGGGCTGAACTGGATGGCGCATCCATATTACATTACCTCGACTTCGGCATGCAGCGCGCCGGCGGCTTTAATGGCCTGGAGAATGGCAATCATATCCTGCGGACCAACACCCAATGCATTCAGCCCATCCACCAGGGCTTGCAAGGTAACGCCGACTTCGAGGAGCAGTAAACGACTGTCTGAGCCGTCATCGATATCTATGTCTGTGCGCGGAACGGTCGTCGTTTCTCCACCTTGTGAGAAGGCGTTCGGTTGGCTGACTTGCGGGCTTTCTTTGACCGATATAGTGAGGTTGCCCTGGGCAATCGCCACTTGAGAGATGCGCACCTCTTGGCCTATCACTATAATGCCCGATTGTTCGTCAATCACGACACGGGCTGGCAAATCTGGTTCGACGCGCAATTGTTCGATTTCAGTGAGCAAAGAGACGATATTGCCCGAATA
>JAJFIM010000490.1 GCA_021774995.1 Alphaproteobacteria bacterium
GTTGAGTGGCGATGGCCCGGGCAATCTCAACTCTGCGCCGTTCACCGCCCGAGAGGGCTATGGCGGGTGTACGCCGCAAATGGGTAATGGAAAACTCCGCCAGAAGGTGATCAATATAAGCTTTTTGACGCTTGGACGACGGTTCCACCAGTTCAACCACGGCCCGGATATTGCCCTCCACCGTCATGCCCCTGAATATTGAGGCTTCCTGAGGCAGATAACCGATCCCCATACGGGCGCGCCGATACATCGGCAGGCGCGTCACATCATGCCCATCGATCTCAATCGCGCCGTAATCCACAGGGATTAAACCCGTGATCATATAGAAACTGGTGGTTTTACCCGCGCCATTAGGTCCCAGCAGACCAACAACCTCGCCTCTCCGAAGCGTTAAACTCACACCCCGCACAACAGGCCGGTTCTTAAAACTTTTTCCAATATTTTTGACATCAAGCCCACCCTCGCCTTTAATCACGCGAAGTGGCGTCGAGGAATTGTCCCGCGTGTCTTCACCTTGCGCCAGGGCAGTGGGTTGATTTTGGTTTTCCTGCGTCATGACTGTTTCCTATGAGACACTAAGCGTCCTTAAATTAAGGTGAATTTAGAACTTTTCCGCTCTCCCGATACAGGAAAACTCCTATTCTGATGGGAAAAAGAGGCCCTGAACGCGCTGCGGCTTGCCGTCTTTATTGCTGCATCCCCCTTTCAGAAGACTGCGCCCCGTATCAAGGTATAAATCAAGAGAGTTCCCACACAACACGTTTGTTCCTTGCGTTAACCTTACATTTTCTTTGAGCGTGATCGTTCTTGAGGCAACGTCATATTCCGCCAGAGCGCCCTCTGCCGTTTCATTAGGAGAAACAATGAATACATTCCCCAGCGCCCTCATCAGGGTGATGGAATCGGCTGGGGCGTCTCCGCCATTTGAGGTGGCGTAGTGAACTTCAATCTGATCGGCGCGTAATTGCAGCTCACCCTGTATGGCGTCCACATTACCGGCAAAAATAGCCAGTTGTTTTTCCTGGTCAACTTTAAGCGTGTCGGAGGTTATATTAATTGGCTGTCTGATATTTTGACCCTGAGGGGAAAATATACCGCTGGTCTGAGATTGAGCGGCAACCTGCCCGCCTCCCAACACGCCCCCCCACATCAGCGTCAAACACACAGCCGCGATTTTCATTCGCACACAATGTATTCCTACCGTCATTAACCTACACTCCCCCTTAAATCACCAGATGCGCTTACCCCGCAACAAACAGCTCTTTGTCTTTTCCACATCATTGCGGCCCCTCATCCGATTCAGACTGATCTCCTAATTGAGCCGGAAAAAACTGGGTTTTGACGTTGCCGGAAAAAAGAATATGATTTCCACTTCCCCAAAGCCGAAATGAATCTGCGTCTATCGCACCCAATGCACCTTCGCCATGCACGGGAAGAGAGCCACGCACCTCATTTTGTTCCAAATCGACCAGGACCTCTTCAGTCGTAAAGAGGTAATCTGTATTCGAACGGAGCTGCACTTTTCCTTGTAGTACAATTTTTTCAGTTTTGGTATTCAAATTGCCTTTAAGCGCAAACAACGTGATTTCAGTTATTTCGTCCATACTTTCCAGATCGGCGGCTTTTATTGACAGTTTTCCATTAATCGTCTCGAGGTGGACCAGATCCGGATTATCTACATCCTGGACAGCCCGCAATGCCGTCACTTCAATAGGCCGACTTTTTGTATCATGACCGATAAATTTTGGGTTGGTCATATGGAGGTCTTTGCCTTTATCCGTTTCCGAAGGTAAGAAAAATGAAATTCCGTCCCGGCTCCCCCAAAAACTTGAATAGAGGACAACGCTGATGACCAAAGCGGCGGCGCCAACCGGCAGCGCAATCCTCATAAATTCAACAAAACGACTATAGGCGTCAGCAGTTTTGATCTCTTCTTCAGTGCGTAGCGCATTGCGTGATGTCCAATCCAGCATATCCACATCAGAAGGATTGTTCTCAACCGGACCAGGTTGAACAGTGCTCAGGCTCGCATTGCCTTCTGGTTGACCTTTTGGGGTGCGTGGATTGTTCATTTGATTATTGTGTCACTGCTCAAAGACTACATCACGCCAGCGCGCAAACAGTCATGCATATGTAAAATTCCAACAGGACGCGCACACGCCGCGCCGCTTTGTTCCGTATCTTCGTCCACGACAAACAGACAGGTGATTTGAGCATTGTTCATAAAGCCCATGGCTTCCGCGATCAGGGCTCCCGACCGGATGGTTTTGGGTTTTTTTGTCAGTACATCTCGGGCGGACTTGGTCAAAAGATCTGCTTTCATATGCCGCCCCAAATCACCATCTGTAAAAATCCCAACAAGCTGCTGCACTTCATCCAGAACACCAACGCAGCCAAATCTCTTGGCCGTCATTTCAAGCAACATGGCGCCCATGGACGCGTTGATGTCGACCAAAGGCAGTTCACTTGGCCCATGCATGATATCGCGCACTCGGACCAGGGATTTTCCCAACTGCCCGCCCGGATGCAGGACGCGATAATCATCCGCTGAAAAACCGCGCCGCTCCATCAAAGCCACGGCCAGCGCATCGCCAAGCGCCATCATCATGGTGGTGGATGTCGTCGGGGCGAGACCCATAGGGCATGCTTCCGGCGCGAGGGGGAGTAATAATTTGATGTCCGCGGCCTCCAGCAAGGTGCTGGCGGCCTTTGAGGATATCCCAATCAATGGAATGGAAAAGCGTTTGGTGTGCGCGATGAGATCGCCCAATTCGCGATTTTCCCCAGAATTTGAGAGCATGAGAACGCTATCCTGAGGCCTGATCATTCCCAAATCGCCATGACTGGCTTCCGCCGGGTGAACAAACTGGGCGGGAGAACCTGTGGAGGCAAGGGTTGCCGCTATTTTCCGGGAAATATGGCCGCTTTTGCCCATGCCGCTAACAATGATGCGGCTCTTTGTGTTGAAAAGGGCGGTGACCGCAAAAGAAAATTGCGCATCAAGCGCCTTGGAAAGCCTAAGCAATGCGCCCGATTCAGTCTCCAAAACGCGGTTTGCAACGGCCAAATCGCGAGGATCGGGCGCCTCATGATGTGGACCTTTATTGGCTAATCTATCACCCTTTTTCAACTGTTCCGCCTTTCGGACTCAACTCCACGACGCACCCCCGTGACCCATGCGGCCCTTAAGTATGCGGGCATCAAGCTTTCCGGTCAATAAAGCGCCAAAAAATGAGCTGCTTCCGCCGCCCCATGCGTCCGAACTCAATGAGCAAAGATGTCCGTTTCAGCCCACCCGGCCAGATCCAAACGGGCGCGCACAGGTAGGAACGTGAACGCCGCCTGAGCCAAGAGATGTCGGTCTTCACGAATGAGCATCGCATTCAGTTTTTCCCTCAATGCATGCAGATACAGCACGTCGGAAGCGGCATAATTAACTTGAGCGTCACTGAGGGCGTCAGCCCCCCAATCGGAACTTTGCTGCTGTTTTGAGATATCTACGCCCAGCAGTTCTTTACACAGATCCTTTAATCCGTGACGGTCCGTGTAAGTGCGCGCCAGTTTAGAGGCTATCTTGGTGCAATAGACCGGGCTCGCCTCAATATCCAGATAACGCTCTAAGATCGCCAGATCGAACCGG
>JAJFIM010000050.1 GCA_021774995.1 Alphaproteobacteria bacterium
CGAGGATCGCTGGTTTTAGGAGCCAGACCGGCTGCGTCATTTTGCCAGTTCGCGGAGCGTGTTTTTGTAGGCATCCATCCCTTTGCGGGCGCTCTTGAGCTGCGTCTCGAATTCCGGGTCATAGGGCGTGACCTCGTAGCCGTTCGGCGTTTCGACGAGAAACAGGTCGTCGCCTTCATGAACGCCAAGATGCGTCAAGGCTTCCCTGGGCAGGATGACGCCGGCGGACGTGCCGACGGCGCGGATTTTAAGTTTCACCATAGGTCGTCTCCACCTTAATATTATAATTTACATTATAATTGTATTGCAGAGAAAGTCAACGCCGCCCCCTCACACGGCCGGCATCTCAGCGCGCACTTTCTGGCGCAGCAGGTCGATGGGTTTGAGTTGGCGCTCGACCTCGAAATGCCAGAACGTCCAGCCGTTGCAGGCATCGAGTCCCTGCACATGGGCGCCGATTTTGTGGATGGAACCGGTGGCGTCGGCGCACACCAGGGAGCCGTCGGCGCGCACTTTCGCAGCGTGGCGGCGGCGGGGTCCATAGAGTTTAGCGCCCGGTTCTAGCAGGCCGCGCTCAACAATCGCGCCGAAGGGCACGCGCGGCGCGGCGCGTTTGGACTCCGACACTTTGAGATCTTCCTCCGCGATTGGCGTCACGCGGGACAGGCGTTTTTTGGCGACTTTGATGTACTCCTCCTGGCGCTCAATGCCGATATAATGGCGGCCCAGTTTTTTCGCCACGGCGCCCGTGGTGCCGGTGCCGAAAAAGGGATCGAGGATCACGTCGCCCGGATTGCTGGTGGACAGGATCACGCGGTGGAGGAGTGATTCAGGCTTTTGCGTCGGGTGGGCTTTGGTCCCCTTGTCGTTCTTCAAACGCTCCCCGCCGGTGCACAGCGGCAGCGTCCAGTCGGAGCGCATCTGCAATTCATCGTTCAGCATTTTCATGGCGTTGTAGTTAAAGGTGTATTTTTTCTGGCTCGCGTCGCGCGTCGCCCAGATCAAAGTTTCGTGGGCGTTGGTGAACCGCATCCCGCGAAAATTCGGCATGGGGTTTGTCTTGCGCCAGATGACGTCGTTCATCACCCAAAACCCCAGATCCTGCAGCACCGCGCCAACCCGGAAAATATTATGATAGGAGCCGATGACCCAAAGGGCGCCATTTGGTTTCAGAACCCGCCGGGCCTGGCGCATCCAGTCCCGCGTAAAGGCGTCATAAGCAGCAAAGCTGTCGAACTTATCCCAGCTATCATCGACGCCCTCGACGCGCGAATTATTGGGCCGGTGCAGTTCGCCCTCAAGCTGAAGATTGTAAGGGGGGTCGGCAAACACCAAATCAACGCTGGCTTCGGGAAGACGCGCCAGGGCTTCGACGCATTCCCCTTGAATGATTTTATTGAGATATGGCGCCGCCGGTGAGGCGGCGGGTTTTGTTTGAGCGTATTGTTGACGCGGCATGGCTTGGGCTCCCCTTTAATTGAGGGGATGTTGAGTCAGCGGAGTCCAAAGGTCAATAGTTTTTTGGAATCAATAAGTTAACGCCGAGTCTTCACACAACATCTTGTGGATGGGTTTGAACGAACGCCGATGATGTTGCGTCACGCCATGGGTTTTTAAGGCTTGCGCATGCGCCGCCGTGCCATAGCCTTTATTGCGCTCCCAGCCAAAATCTGGAAATTCAGCCGCCAAATCACGCATCAACCGGTCGCGCGTCACCTTGGCGATGATGGAAGCGGCGGCGATTGAGAGGCTGCGCCCGTCGCCTTTGACGAGCGTTTCTCCCTTGCAATTCAGCTTCGGCATCTGCGTGCCGTCAATGAGCGCGAGGCGCAGCGCGCAGCGCAAGGCTTCCACCGCGCGGGTCATGGCCAGCAGGGAAGCGCGCAAGATATTCATGGCGTCAATCTCTTCAACGCTGGCAAAGCCGATGCCGATTTCAGCATGGGTTTGCAAAGAGGCGAACAGTGCTTCACGCCGCGTCTCGGAGAGTTTTTTGGAATCATTCAGCCCCGGCGGAATGCATGTGGGATCAAGGATCACGGCGGCGGCCGCGACCGGTCCCGCCCAGGGTCCCCGGCCCGCTTCGTCCACTCCCGCGACAGGCTGATAATTTTGTTCAAACGCCGCGCGTTCAAAAGAAAAATCAGGGCGGCTTGCCTGAAGTTTGGGAGTCATGGGGTCAATGACTTTTCAGCTTGCGACAGGCGCGCCAAAGCGCTGGCGTCTCCGGCGAAGGCCGCCCGCGCTTTTGCCAAAGCTTCGCGCGCCGCCGCGCCGTCACCCAATACGCCATAAGAGCGGACAAGCTGTAGCCAGCCGTCAAGATCATTGGGGTTTTCACGAAGCCGCGCATTCAGGCGCGCCACCATGCCGGCGATCATGGCGCCGCGATCCTGATCGGTCATGCCTTGCGCGGCGGCAACATCATCTGAGGTGGGGCCTTTGAGCGGGGCAAGGGGCGGCAAAGCAAGTTCCCGCTCCGCCCGGGCAATGTTTTGCACTGCCTGTTCCCGCCAGGGGGCGTCAAGCGGCGCATTGCCGATTGCTTCCCGCCAGAGCGCTAAAGCCGCATTTAGATCCTGGCGCTGCGCCAAAGCCAAGCCGATAAAATACTGGGCGATGCCGCTTTGAGGCTCAAATTCCAGCGCCTGGCGCAAAGCGTTTTCCGCCTGCGCCGTCACACGGCCCTCATCCGCCGAGATCAAGGCGATGGCCTTGTTCGTCAACAGGCGGGCGGAGATCCCATTTGCCGCCATCGCGGCGTCAAAAGCGGCAACGGCTTTATTAAACTCGCCGAGTTGCATATAGGCCCGCCCCAGCAGATACCAACCTTCCAGTTCGCCGGGGTTTTGTTTCAGGCGCGCTTCCAGGGCGTCCAATTGCTGACGCACTTGCTTCATCTGCTGCTGCTCGGCAAGACGCTCTGCCTGGCGCGCGGCGAAGGGCTGGCTGGGCAGTCCGGGCGCGCCCATGGTGGTATAAATAACGATCGGGGCCGTGATGAGGAATACGCCAATAATGAGGGCAAGCGTGCGGCGCGCTAAAAAAGGCGCCGCCACGCCGTCGGTCTTAGCGCTTTCCGCGCGCTCCGACGCGGCGATCAAACGTCTGGAAATTTCAGTCCGCGCCCGGGCCGCCTCATCGGCTGTGATCAGGCCCCGTTCAATATCGCGGTCAAGTTCCGTCAACTGGTCTTTGTAAACGCTCACATCATATGCGGCGGCGCTCGCAAGCGAAGACGGGGCCGTCATCAGCGTCCGGAAAAGCACGGCGATGGAGACGACGACAAAAAGACCTGAAATGATCCAAAATAACATTGGGATGTTAAGGCGCGCCCGCCTCCCTGATAAAAACGACGGATGTGTTGTTGGCCGGCATGGGGATCGTTTTAGCCAAGTCAAAGCCATTTCCCGCCGCGACGCCGCACACGTCTTCCAACGCGCGCACGCCCCAGTTGGGGTCTTGATTTTTCAACCACTGATCAAAGGCTTCATTGGAGGGCGCCAGCACGCCCCCTTGCGCAAACGGACCATAAAGAAAGAGGAGACCATTTTCTCCGAGCAACTCCGCCGCTCCGGCAAAGAGCCCCTCGCAAGCGGGCCAAGGCGCGATGTGAATCATATTGATGCAGACCAAAGCGTCCGGCGCGCGGGCAAGGGCGGCCAAAGCGTTTTGCGCCCATTGGGCGTCCGTGGTCGCCAGATCCAGGAGCGGACGCAGATTGGGAAGTTTGTGCTGCGCAATCCAGCTGGACGTCGCGCCATGAACTTCCCTATCCGGATCGCTTGGCGCCCAGTCGATCTCCGGCAGATTCTGCGCCATATAAACGCCGTGTTCGCCCGAACCGCTCGCAATTTCCAGAACCAGGCCGCTTGGCGGCAATTCGTCGCGCAAAGCCTTCAACAACGGCTCGCGGTTGCGCAGCGCTGAGGGCGACACGCGGCGCACTGCCGCAAGCTTGTCTTGTGCGGGCGCTGATGAATGCGTGGATTTGTTCAAACTTTGCCTCCTCTCAACTTTAGGAGGCCTTCATAGACGCAAATGGCGGGCGGGGAAAGGGCGGAGCTTTAAGCGGCCGCCTGTATCGCCCGTTGCGCGAGATCTTCAGCGGCTTCATCGCCTAAGGCCAGGCGCGTCAAGCGCATGAGGGATTGCAAATGCGCTTCGGCGCGGGAGAGGTCCTCGCCTTGAGCAACGCGCACCTCGTCGATGATCTTCGCGCCATAGGTATCGAGTTTTTCTGCAATTTTCAGCGCAGTTTTCTCATAAAACGCAGAAAACGCCTGAGCTTGGGCGCTCTCCCCCAAGCCCCTCACAAACGACGCATAGTGCGCCCCCGCCTCCACTTTGACTTCATCGGGCCATGCCGAAATGTCCGGGCGCATGGAATCCTTAGCCCCAAAAAGGCCGATTTTCTTTGCCGGCAGCGCATCGCTGATGACCCGCAACGCCCGGTCAAGATGCACCTCAAGCGCCACAGCGACGGTTTTACGGCACACCATCAACCAGTGCTCCCAGGGACCTGCATCCTTGTCGGTGAATTGCATTTCAATACCGTTCACCAGTTCGTTGAAATACGCCAAATTTCTCAACACCGCCGCCACATTGGAATCGATGGCCGGAACAGATTGAAAATATCGCGCCAGCACCTGCACGTCGCTGAGCAGCAGATTACCAGGCTCAGATAGCGGCCCCTCGCCCAATAAAGCGTCCGCTCCCACATCCGCCACGCGCATAATGGCGCCCAATATTTGCCACGGCTTATGCATGCGCCCCATCAATACGAGAAAAAGCGCGGACCGATTCTCAGGCAAATGTTCACTAAATATCGCATAATGCCCGGCCAGCTTTTCAAGCTCCGTATCCAGAATATCCATAATCGGCCTGGGAAAATCTTTTCTCACCTTTAAGATTTGCGATGAAGCTTCCAGCACCAGCGCCATATCCCGCGCGTCCTCGACGACCTTTGCTCCCCCTAAGGCCTCCTCAAGTTCGCGGTATGCAGCGCCGCCCGTCGGCGCCGCCTCTAAAATTTGCGCGATCTTGGCGCCGGCAATCGCGTGAAATTTTTCCGCCGCGCCGTTCATGGCCTTTTTCTCGCCGGCCAGAATGGCTTTTTGAATCTCTTGTCCCAGATCGTCAAACTGATCGGTCAGGACATCGCTCCTCAGCCAGTTCCAGATCGGCATAAGCGACTCGCGCGACAGGCGCCCGCGCTGCTTGGTTTTGACTGTATTTGCGAAAATCAAATCTTCGAAAGGCGCGCAAAACAGACGCATGGGTGTGGGCAGGCGCGGCGGCCGGGCGTCGGCGCGCATCAAAACGGGCCGCAATCCGTCAAGAATAAGATCGTGGGGGAACTTCGTTTTACCCGTCAGCCGCCCGACTTCCATCGCCACCGCAAGGGGCGTGGCCATCTCTTCGGGCAAATGCGCCAGAAACTCTTTAAGCGCTTTTTCTTTTTCCGCTTTCATGCCTTTTCCTCGCGCCCCCACAGCAATGCGCCCCTTGTGAGAAAACCTAATCATTTGGCTTTAACATTGCGTTGATTTGAGGGCGCAAAGGGTAAAACCCCGCCTTTTCAGGCATTTTTTAGGTGCTTTGCCGCACCTTACCTTCACGGTTCTGCGCATTTATGGTATAAGCGCCCGTATATGACGGGAGCGAACCGGTCGCAAGAGTGCGCGCCCCGGCAAAGCTTGGACTTAAGCGAAGAGGCGAGAATGGCTGTCGGAAATGTGAAATGGTTTGACCCCAAAAAGGGCTACGGGTTTATCCAGCCGGAAGACGGCTCTAAGGATGTCTTCGTCAATCTGACCCTGCTGAAGCAAGCGGGACTGACGCAATTGAAAGAAGGCCAGAAGGTCAAATACAAAGTGATTGAAGGCCGCAACGGACAAGTCTCCGCCGGCAACCTCATGGAAGTGACCGTGAAGTAAATTCCTCAAAACAGCTCCATTTGATCGCCGGGTTTGGGCGGCGGGCGGAAGTGCATCGTGCTAAGAGACAGGTTTGCTTGATTCAGGCCGAACCGCCGCAAGCCTTTGCGAAAGCGCTTTGATATCATATCGGCGTAAGGCCCCTTGCCCCGCATGCGCGCGCCCCATTCCGCGTCATAGGCTTTGCCGCCGCGCATTTCCTTCAGCACGCGCATGATATGGCCCGCGCGGTTTGGAACCACGCTCTCCACCCACTCGGAAAAAAGCTGTTTGATCTCAAGCGGCAGACGCAGCAATACATAGCCGGCCTGGGCCGCGCCTGCATCGGCCGCGCGCTCAAGAATGCTCTCGATTTCGGAATCATTCAGCGCGGGGATGATCGGCGCCATCATCACGCCGGTGGGAACCCCCGCATCGCGCAGGCGCGCCAGAGCTTGCAAACGCCGCGCGGGCGTCGCGGCGCGGGGCTCCATGGCGCGCGCCAGTTTGGGGTCGAGCGTCGTCACCGACAGGCACACTTTCACCAGCCCGCGCACCGCCATGGGCGCCAGAATATCAAGATCCCGCGACACCAGATGCGATTTAGTGATAATGGCGACCGGGTGATTGTAAGCGGCGAGCACCTTCAAAATAGAGCGGGTGATCTCATAACGCTTTTCAATGGGCTGATAGGGATCGGTGTTGGCGCCCAGCGCGATGACTTTGGGCTTATAGCCGGGACGCGACAATTCGCGGGCCAAAAGGGCGGCGGCGTCCGGTTTGGCGAACAGGCGGGTTTCGAAATCAAGCCCGGGGGACAGACCCATAAAGGCGTGCGTCGGCCGGGCATAACAATAGACGCAGCCGTGCTCGCACCCGCGATAGGGATTGATCGACTGATCAAAGGCGATATCGGGCGAGGAATTGGTTGTAATGATCCGCCGCGCCCGCTCAAGGGTAACCGTGGTGCGCGCACAGCGCGTTTCATGCGAGGGATCAGCGCGCAAGGGGACCGGGGCGCGGGGCGTCAGGGCTGGGGAGTCGACAACCCCGTCCAAAGCCACGCGTTGCAGCCGTTCAAACCGACCACTGGCATTGGACAAAGCGCCCCGGCCCCGCGCCTGTGGAGGGCGCATCTTCGTAAACGTGATGGGAGTGCTAACCGCATTTGCCATGAGGGAACATGGCATGGACTTGAGAACATATCAAGAACATTTGTATTGTGAATAAAATGGAAATTGGACGATATAAAGCGGCGCCATTCCTACTCTATGGTTTAGTTTTCTTAAAACTTAGAAAATGATCTGGTCCGCTTAACGAAAGACATCGCATTGAATGAAAAACTCTAAGAGTCAGCAGCGCTGCTCTAAAATTTCTTAGATGCGGTTATTTTCAACCATCGTTCATGATGGTGCGAGACTTAATTGAAACGACATTTTTACTCGATCTCTTTGCAAAAAAACCGGGGGAATTGACATTATGGCGCAAACTTCCTGAGAAAAAGCGAAAGGGGCAGTTCGCCCCCTTCAAAGTTCGCGAAAATTGAATTTCGATTTAGAGATGCTCTGTTGTTGTGGACGTATAAGCACTCAAAGTGAATATTCTGTTGAAACATGGATTCCCGCTTTCGCGGGAATGACAAAGAAGGAAGACTTTCCGCCCCCCTTCGTCATTCCCGCGAAAGCGGGAATCCAACTTCCTTTCAGTTTATTTCATTGTACAGATCATTCCAATCTGGATTTGTCGATTCAATGAGTTCGATTTTCCATGCGCGATTCCATTTCTTGATGTGCTTCTCACGCATTATGGCGTCCCGTATATCTTGGAATGATTCCACATAAACCAGTCGGTGGACGTTATATTTCTTGGTGAACCCATCTGCCAAACCGTTCTTATGTTCATAGATGCGGCGCGCGATGTCATTGGTCACGCCAATATAGAGTGTGCCATTTTTTCGACTGGTAAGAATGTAGACACAGTTTGTCATTCCGCCATGTTTATGACGATCACAACTCAAGTCAACAGTGGACTCAATGGATTTCCGCTTTCGCGGAAATGACAAAAGGAGGCGTAGAAACATCTAGGTGAGTGCGTGGCCGAACTCATTCGTCCTAATAGGTTTGACTTTCATCCACCACAACCCCCTATACTCCCTCCCATGATTAGCGTCGTTATCCCCACATTGAATGCTGAGCGCACTTTGGCGCGGTGTCTTGCCGCTTTGGTGGGGCCCGCCATGCGGGGGGTTGTGCGCGAGGTAATTATTGTCGATGGCGGCTCGACGGACGCCACCGCCGCCATTGCTGAAGACGCGGGCGCGCACCTGTTGCAAACGCCGCCGGGGCGCGGGCGTCAATTGCGCGGGGGAGCGGAGGCGGCGAAAAGCGACTGGCTTTTGTTTCTTCACGCCGACACGGTGCTGGAGGAGACTTTCGAGGAGGAGGTCCGCGCTTTTATGAACCGGCAAGGCGGCGCGGCGCAAGCGGCGGCGTTCACCTTTGCCCTTGACGATTACGGCGCCCGCGCGCGCGTGATGGAAAAAATTGTGGCCCTGCGCTGCCGTCTTCTGGCCCTGCCTTACGGCGATCAGGGCCTGCTTGTCTCCCGGCGCCTTTACAATAACATCGGCGGCTTTGCCGATATGCCTCTGATGGAAGACGTTGACATCATCCGCCGCATCGGCCGCAAACGCCTTGCATTCCTGCGCGCACACGCGGTCACCAGCGCCGCGCGCTACCGTCAAAGCGGCTATATCCTCCGTCCCCTGAAAAATTTGAGCATTTTGACGCTCTACGCCTGCGGCGTCCCCCCGCGCCTTCTGGTGAAGCTTTATGGCTAAGCTAGAACGTTCTTACGGCAAGCGCCTTGTGATCTTCGCAAAGGCGCCGCAGATGGGCCGGGTCAAAACCCGCCTTGCCCGCGAGTTGGGCTTCGTTGCGGCAACCCGGTGGTATCGCGGCGCCTGCGCTTCTCTGATAGGCCGCCTCGCCTTTGACAGGCGTTGGGCGACCACGCTGGCCGTCTCTCCGGACGGCGCCGCCAAAGAACGCGCGCCCTGGCCGCAGGTCTGGCCGCGCGGCGTTCCCCGCCGCCCCCAGGGACCGGGCGATCTGGGCCAGCGCATGGAGCGGGTGTTTCAGACCTTCCCGCCGGGGCCGGTCGCGCTCATCGGCAGCGACATTCCGGGCATTACGTGCGCGCATATCGCGCAAGCGTTTAAAGCGCTGGGGTCTCATGACGCGGTTATCGGTCCGTCTACGGACGGCGGCTACTGGCTGATCGGCTTTAGCCGCGTAAAACCCGTACGCGCTGCGTTCGATAACGTGCGATGGTCCAGCGAACATGCGCTAGCGGACACGCTGAAGAACTTAATAAACGGCAAGAGCGTCGCCTTTCTACCCATATTGCAAGATGTGGATGAAGCGGTGGATTTAGATAAGGTGAGAGGATCACGGCAAAGGGTTTAAATGAGCCAAGGCGTGGCGCACCACTTTTTTCATGACGCTTGGCAGAGCTTGCGCCTCTAGGCGGCTCACCTCCACCCATTCGCCTTCAACAGCGCCAATGCGCCTCGCCCTACCGGCGTAGACTTCAAGCACCAGATGAAAATGCGTGAACGTATGGCGCACGCTTCCTGGCAGCAACTCCCAGT
>JAJFIM010000491.1 GCA_021774995.1 Alphaproteobacteria bacterium
ATATCACCGGCGCGCTGGTGTCCCTGGCCGAAAAGAAAGCGTGCCGTTTGGAAGAGTTGTCCTTGGGCGATATGCAAAAAATCGAACCAGGCGTTACAGATGATGTATATTCGGTTTTGAGCCTGGAAAATTCGGTAAAAAGCCGGACCAGCTATGGAGGCACGGCGCCCGATAACGTCGCCGCTCAAGCAAATGCATGGAGGAAGAGATTGTCATGACAAAGCGCATCAGATGGGTGAGAGTCGCACTGGCGGGGATCATTGTGCTAGCATTGGGTATTTCGGGTTGCGGGCGGCGCGGCTCACTGGAGATTCCCCCGCCAAAAGACCAAAAAGAAGACTCCGCCGACAACAAAAACCTGACGCAATCCTTTAGCCCAATGGCGCCAAGCGTAACGCCCCATGCATCATTTTGACTACAAACACGGCGCGCTTCATGTTGAAGACATTCCACTTTCCGATATCGCCCGCGATGTCGGCACGCCGTTTTATTGCTATTCGTCAGCGACATTAGAAAGACATTACCGGGTCTTCGCTGAGGCGTTTAAAGCGCCGGAAACATTAATTGCCTATTCCATTAAAGCCAATTCAAACCTCTCCGTGGTGCGCACATTGGCGAAAGCGGGCGCGGGCGCCGATGTGGTGTCGCGGGGCGAATTGCGGCGCGCGTTGACGGCGGGCGTGCCCGCAACCCGTATTGTGTTTTCCGGGGTGGGCAAAACGCGTGACGAAATGGCGGAAGCCCTAGAGGCGGGCATATACCAATTCAACGTGGAATCAGAACCGGAATTGCAAGCCCTTTCAGAGTGCGCCCAATCTAAAAACAAGCAAGCGCCCATCACCCTGCGGATTAATCCGGATGTGGATGCGGGCACCCATGAAAAAATCAACACGGGCCGGGCCGAGAATAAATTCGGCATCGCCTGGAACAAAGCGCGCGAAGTCTACGCCCATGCCGCATCTCTGCCCGGCATAAAAATTGTCGGCGTGGATGTTCATATCGGCAGCCAGATCACGGCGCTTGACCCGTTTGAACAGGCTTTCAAAAGAGTATCCGAACTTGTCAAAGACCTGCGGGCCGACGGCCACAATATCCAGCGTCTTGACCTGGGCGGAGGCCTGGGCATCCCTTATGCCGCGCAAGGACAGATTCCGCCGCATCCCGATCAATACGCAGCCATGATCGCGCGCGTGACCGGCGGCCTTGACGTGCAACTTATTTTTGAGCCCGGCCGCCTGATCGTGGGGAACGCCGGTCTGCTGGTCTCGCGCGTGATTTACGTCAAACACGGTGAAAACCGCGCATTTGTCATTTTAGATGCAGCGATGAACGACCTCATACGCCCCGCGCTTTATGACGCCCATCACGACATTCTCCCTCTAGCCCAGCCCGCGCCCACTGCCCCTTACGCGCCTTTTGACGTCGTGGGCCCGGTCTGCGAAACCGGGGACAGTTTTGCGCAAAACCGCGATTTACCGCCGCTTAATGCTGGAGATCTGGTTGCGATCATGTCCACGGGCGCCTATGGCGCGGTGCAATCGAGCGAATACAATACCCGGCCTTTGATCCCCGAGGTTATGGTTCATGGCGGCCAAATGGCCGTGGTAAGACGGCGCCCCAGCTATGAAGACATGATGGCGGTCGAACCCATGGCCCAGTGGCTTAAATAAAGAAAATGTCGTAAAATCGCCAAAATAAGGGAGCACGAGAAACCAAGGCGTACGGCACCCGGCGCCTGAAGGATGAAGGCATTACACGCCAGTGACGCAAAAGTCTGAGCCCAGCATAGACGCTGAACCCTTACCGGAAAAAACACTTTTCCGTATTTTTCTGGCGCGGCTCGCTTTTTTTTGGGAACGGCTATGGCCGGCGCTGTGGCCCGCTTTAGGCGTTCTTGGCGTTTTTTTCATCTTTACACTAAGCGGTATCTGGCGGCACATGCCTGAGTGGTCATTGGGCGCCGTCAAAATTCTTTTCGCCATCACCTTTGTCTCTGCGCTCTGGCGCGAGTTGAAGAAACTAGAATTCCCGACACTGGGTCAAGGCATTCGCCGGTTGGAGACGAAAAGCGGCCTCTCTCACCGGCCAATTTCATCGCTCCTGGATGAACTCCCTTCCCCTTACAGTCCCGGCGCAGAAGACCCCGCTTCTCTTCGCCTATGGAACATTCACAAGAAGAGGCTTTTTGAAAAACTGGCGAATTTGCGCGTTGGTCTTCCACAATCGGCGCTGGCGCGGCGCGACCCCCTGGCGCTGCGCGTGCTCATTGGACTTGGCCTTTTTATCAGTTTCATGTCCGCCAGACCCGATGTCGCCGGTCAATTCGCGTGGATACAAGATCCTGCGTCCGGGCGCGCATCCTTGCAATCCATCATCGTGGACGCCTGGATCAATCCGCCGCCCTATACAGGCGAGCCCCCTATTTTTCTGAGCCGTAAAGACGCCGACATAGATGGAGCCGCCAACCTCGAAGTGCCGATAGGGTCTGTTTTTACGGCGCATGTTCAAGGGGCGCCATCGACCCCCATGATCGAGCTCAATCGTGAGAACGGCGCTACCGAGAGTTTCGAGCCGGTCGGAGAAGGCGTTTTTGAATACACGGATTCCCTGACCAGCAATGTCACGCTTACCATTCTCAGCAAAGGCAAAGAGATGGGAACCTGGACTATTGCAGTCCGGGAAGACGAAAAGCCCATCATTGAGTTTGCGGATGAGATCTCGGCAACCAAACAATTGTCAGTGAAGATTCCCTACGGCGTGATGGATGATTATGGCGTCGTCAAAGCTTTCGCCAGCATTGCCCTTCGCAAAGCGCCGCAGGAGGAGGAGCAACAAGAATTGCAAGATCCCGCATCTGCAGAGATTCGCATTGACTTACCCCTGCCCAGCCTGCGGACGAAAAGCGCCGAAGACGTCGCCTATCAGGATCTCACCGCACATGAATGGGCTGGACTGGAAGTCGAGATTCAACTGCATGCGCAAGACCAGGCTGATCAAGAAGGAACCAGCAAAGCCGTCGCCTTCACCCTGCCCGAGAGACCCTTTGCCCACCCTTTGGCCCAGGCCCTGATCGAACAACGTAAACACCTTGCGCGCCGCCCCGATGAGGCTTTTCGCGTGGCCCGCATGCTGGACGCCTTGACCGTGGCGCCTCAGAATTATTACCCGGATATCTCCATCTATCTTGGTCTGCGCACCGCCCATTGGAAACTCATAGAGATTGTCCAGCGGAACAAAGGGCAAGAAGCAATCGATGAAGTCAGCCGGATTTTATGGGATATCGCTTTGAGCCTGGAAGACGGTAATGTGAGCTTGGCCGCGCGGCGTTTGAAAGAACTGCAACAACAACTTAGTGACGCCTTGGCGGACGGCAAACCGCAGGATGAGATTGACCGGATCATGGAGGCTCTGCGTCAAGCCCTGGACGATTATCTTGCCGCCCTTACGGCGCAAGGGCTGGAAGCCTTGAGGGACAATCCGCAACAAGGCAATCCGTCCGGAACGCCGGTCACCCGCCAAGACTGGCGGGAGCTTCTTGACACTATCGAACAGATGCTGCGCGATGGAAATATGGAAGGCGCGCGTCAAATGCTCAGCCAAATGATGAACATGCTGGAGAATCTGCAACTCACTTTTGGCGGACCGGGGATGAACGAAGGCGAATCCGCGATGAACGAAGCACTGGGCAATCTTGGAGATATGATCGGACGGCAAAGAGGTCTGCTGGATGAAACTTTTCGTCAAGCCCAGCCCGGCGCGCCAGGTGTTTCGCCCACAAATCCGGACGCGCCTTCGCCTGGAGAAGAACCCGGCGGCGCGTTATCAGAAAACCAAGAAGAGCTGCGCCGCGAACTGTCAGAGGCGCTTCAGGCTTTGCGCGATCAGGGCATTGACGTTCCGGGCGAACTTGATCGGGCGGCGCGGGCCATGGGCCGCGCGCGCGATGAGTTGCAAGGCGACAATATGGAAGGGGCGCTAGATCCCCAAAAAGAAGCCATCGATCAATTGCGCCAAGGCGCCCAAGACATGGCTCAGGACCTCCTGGATCGCATGGCGACGCGCCAGGGTTTGAATGGAG
>JAJFIM010000492.1 GCA_021774995.1 Alphaproteobacteria bacterium
CTATGCCCAATAAACGGTACATGGATTCCATGTCAACCAAAGCTTGCTTAATCTCTCTATACACAAACCCAAGCATATAAAGCGGAATGTAAATTTGAATCAGGAATCCATAGACGACGATAAAGTCGCCGACGTTCAATATTCCTCCAACAACGTCATACCCGGCCATAACCAAGAGTAAAACCACGCCACTGTTGAAGATAAGGGATTGACCAATGCTAATCGCTGAGAGTGAGTATTGCGAACGGATAGCCGCATTCTGATATGCTTCCATTGCATGGTCATATCGCCGGGATTCATAATGCTCATTGCCAAAATATTTTACAGTTTCGAAATTGAGCAAGCTATCCACTGCCTTCGTATTAGCTTCCGTGTCGCTCTTATTCATCTGCCGGCGAATTTTAACCCGCCATTCTGTAATCGAAAACGTAAACCAAACATAACCCAGAACCGTTAGCGCCGTGATCAGAGCGTAACGAGCGCCATATTTCAGCGTTAAATAGGTGCAGACGAGAAACAGTTCGAAAAAAGTTGGAAAAATACTAAAAATCAAAAACCGTAATAGAAATTCAATTGATTTAATGCCGCGTTCGATGATGCGACTGATGCCGCCCGTGCGCCTTTCCAAGTGAAAACGCAAAGATAACTTATGAAGGTGTTCAAAAACTTGAACGGCGATAATCCGTTGCGCATGCTGCCCGACGCGCACAAAGAGAGCATCGCGCATTTGCTGCAGCGCCGGTCCTGAAACGCGCGTGACTCCCCATAATATAATCATCGATACGGGAACGATCACCATCACAGCGACGTCATTGGGTGACGCCCCCGGGCGCGGACTCAAAGAGTTCACAATTGAGCCCATCAATATAGGAATAGATAATGCCACCAGCTTAGAAGCAACGAGCGCCAGCATGGCCGCAAAAACAAGAAGCTGATAAGTCTTGTTTCCTTTCGGCCATAAATAAGAAAACAAATAGCTCAAAACCTTGAGTTGATTTCCTAACCCTTTCTCCCCTTCATAGAGAGAGGCTTGGCCGCTCAGGTCTTGCGCCGGTGTTTGCGAGGTCAGTTGTTTTGGATTTTTCGGATTTCTTGCCATCGTCTGAAGGGTTTAGTGACTCCGAGCATTTTTGGCCAGCCTTAGATGAAAAATGTGCCATTTGCCGTGTAAGCGCCCCATATTTTAGGCTAGGCTAATAATATCATTTACCCAAGCATCCGCGCGGCTCGCCCTCTCTTAAAATCACCTTCAACGTGATTTTCGCTTGAGGCGTTGCGCTATGGCGTAGCGTGCGCGCCTTAACAGTCCCACCGTGCGCGATGGCATAGATAGCGCCAGATCAGGAATGCGCCACTTTATCTTCAGTCGAGACTTAAGAGACCCTGTCCACTTGCGCAAGCCGCGCATTTTCCGTCCCGCGCGAAAATAGAGTGTGGTGAAAAAGATAATGAGGACGCCCAGTCCCCACATCAACAACCACTTCAGCACACCGGCAGGTACGGCGCCCATATCACCTTGCAGAAGATTAAACGCGGGTAACTCTGGCGCAATTCCAACCACACTCATAAATCCCACGATGAGACCAATCCCACATGCGATCGTCCATAAAATCAAGACGGCTTTCAGCATCGCTCAATCATGTTCCCAAATCCAGACGATCATCCTCCAGAAGTAGGCCACAACCCTTCCAAACTGGTCAATCATGAATTGTATGGGGGAAACTGGCGACCCCGCCAGGACTTGAACCTGGAACCCTCTGCTTAGAAGGCAGATGCTCTATCCAGTTGAGCTACGGGGCCACTCGAGGAAATATGCCCGCTCTTCTAGCGCTAAGAGCAAGGAAATGTCCAGATAATTGGTCCTGTCTTAAAGCTGTTAAGAATCAGGTCGCTCGGCTTGAACCGAGGTTTCGCCGCCACCCCAAACGGCGCCAAACCACGCGCGCAGCCTGTCGGTGAAGCTTTGCGTCACTTTATAAGTCAGTTCCGGCATGTCTTTATGGAAGACGAAGAGCCGCCGCCCGATAAAATTCCAACCCAAAACGAACGGCACCGCAGTGATTTTAGCTGCAAGCGGCAGATAACCCAATGCGATAAAGAGCCAGACAAAGCTTGTGTTGAGCACTAACCCCACCAGGGATACTGCAAGCAGGCGAGATATCTCCTCCGTGCGGCCAAACCGCCCCCGCCGAAACGCCAGAAAATAAGACAGATAATAATTAGCGGTCTGAGCAAGAATAAATGCCCCAATGGACGCCGGCAACCAATGAAAGCCCATTAACATGAAGAACGCGATAAACGTAGCCACCTCAACGACAAATGCAGAACCGCCAACCAACAAATACCAAAAGAATTGGGCGAGAAGATCATTGCGTTTCATCGGTGCCACACCTGCAATTGGAGATGATGCGTATCGTGTTGATTCGCATAATCACGTTGAGATAGTCTTTTTTCGAGCCAACAATAAAGGATAATAAACAGATAGCGCGATCCGATTTCCTTGATCCTAAATTTCGATGACCCCAACTCTCTTTGATACCAATTATTAGGCATGATCGCGAATTTATAACCGCGCACCATTACCTTGAGTGGCAATTCCACTGTAAGATTAAATTGATTGGAGAGCAGAGGTTGCAATCCGGCAATCACCGACCGGCCATAGAGCTTAAAAGCATTAGTCGTATCGTTATACCTTGTCAAAAAAAGCATCTGTATAAAGATGTTTCCCATGCGGTTCAGAAAATATTTCACTTTAGGGTAATCGACGCGCTTGCTTTTTCTGTGAAACCGCGTGCCAAAAACACAGTCATAACCTTCACGCCACTTCATGTAAAACGCCGCAACGTCTTTGGGGTCATCTGAACCGTCCGCCATAACGATCGCCACGCATTCTCCCTTGAATGCCGCCAAACCGGCGCGCACGGCAAACCCAAAGCCATTGGGCGGGGCGTTGTTTAAATAGCGCACGCCAGCATGTTTGCGCGCCAAATCTTTAAGGATTTTCTCTGTTTGATCATTGGAATTATCATTGATCACAAGAATATCGTGCGTAATGTCGGTCGCCTCAAAAGCTTCAACCAGCCCCTCGACTGTGCCTGCGATATGCCCTTCTTCATTATAAGCCGGTATGACCACGGACAGCATGTCTTGCTGTCCCGCAGCTTCCCACTCAGCCAATGATTGAACGACAATCGGCATCAGGTTTTAAGGCCTCTTTTCACTCCCCAACGCCACGCTCCCCGCACGGCTTTGCGCCCGAGTTTACGAGAATTCTTGTTCTGAGGCCAGCCCGGGCAACCATTGGTTAACGGCAAAAAGCAGGGCTATTTAGACACTTAACGAAGAGTTGAAGGTTTTACTGAGATGCGGCGCCCCTCGCGGCGGACCGCCGGATTAATGAGTCCAGAGTTCTGTCCGGCCAAACTTGAAATTATCGGCATAGGCTTTGAGCACCCGGTGGCGGGAGCGCGGATTGAACACTTGATGGGGGATTTGACGCCGTTTGGCGTAAGCGATGGCGTCTTGCCGTGAAGGGAAGGTAAGCCGCACCTGGCCGTTCATATCGGCGGAACTTGTCCAACCGGTGAGCGGATCAAGGCGCCGGGCCAGCGCCGGTTCAAATTCCAGAACCCAATCCCGGGTCTTGGCTTTGCCCGATTGCATCGCGTTTTTCGCAGGTTGGTAAATTCGCGCCAACATGGTGTTTCTCACCTCGTCAATAGACTTAATGATAGTGGTCGGGGCGGAGAGATTCGAACTCCCGACCCTCTGCTCCCAAAGCAGATGCGCTACCAGGCTGCGCTACGCCCCGATCGCTGGTTTCTGGGGGTTTTGCCCCTTCTTGTCAACCACACATAAGAACCCGATTTCAAAAGGGCCCGAATAGCTCGTGAATCACGCGATCGCCCGCCTCAATGCCCAGCTGCGCCGCCACGCCGCCATTCAACTCCAGCACCGCGCGCACAGAGACGCGCGAAGGGATAGATTTCAATGAATGCGGCTCTGTCATTTGCGCAATAGTGGCGATGGTTCCATCAGATTTAATAAACAACATGTCCAGTGGAATATAGGTGTTTTTCATCCACATAGACACGAGACGATCCTGCTCAAAATCAAACAGCATGCCGGCGTCAGGCGCCATTTCCCGCCTGAACATAAGTCCTTTGGCGCGCGATGCGTCATCCGCGGCCAACTCAACCAAAAACGAGTGAGAGGCGCCGTCTTGTGAAACGATGGTTAGGGAATGCGTTGGGGCGCCGACGGACGCAGTGCCGGAATTCAGACCGTCTGAGGCGTCGCACCCAGCGGTAAAAAAAAGAAGCAAAAAAGAAAATACAAAATGAGACAGGGTTTTCATGAGATCAAAAAAAACACACATGAGGGGTGGAGTTCAGATTGGTTCTTGAGGCGTCACTATCGTAAAAACGATTAGTGGTCTTCGTCTTCTCGTATCTCCGCCACCATGAGCCCCTTGGGACCTTGCCCATACCGGATCTGCACGCGCTGACCGGGGGTTAATTCCCGCATCCCGTTATGACGCAATGTTTCCATGTGGACAAAAATATCCGCTTTGTCCTCCCCTTGGGTGATGAAACCATAGCCCTTAGCCCGGTTAAACCATTTGACCGCTGCGCGTTCAAAATCACCCGACGCCACGACATGTTGCGCCAACTCATTATCCCGGCCATCACCATCTTCCGATGGAGCGACAGCGGTCGAGTTATCCATCTGAATAACTTCCAAAGCCTGAAGACCTTTGGCCCGCCGCACGGCCTTGCACACAACAGTTGCGCCCTCATGAGCAACGTCATGACCAGATTCTTTTAAACACGACAAATGGAGAAGAATATCTCCCGTTGATCCGTCGGAAGGAATGATGAAGCCATATCCTTTAACCGAATCAAACCATTTGACGACGCCTTTAACCTCGAATGCATCATCCGCCGCATCAGAGGAAACAGAAACACCTTCATCCATCCTCGGAAAATAGCCCTTATGAATCAGTTGTTGAGA
>JAJFIM010000493.1 GCA_021774995.1 Alphaproteobacteria bacterium
TAATAGAGGAGGCGAAAGCGCAAATTTTCAAACCTCTTGCCCCGTTGCGCCACCACTATGGGTTCGTTACTATTGAGAAAATAATTGATGAGAGTGGGTATGTGACGAGGCGGGTCTTCTCCGTCGGCATCCATGATAATGGCGCCTTCAATATCAAGTTCTTTTGAAATGTAACTTAATCCAAGAGCAATGGCTTTTTGGTGGCCGACATTGTGGGTCAATGTGATGACTCTGATTTCAGTTACTTGTCCTTGAACAATTTTTTGAATCTCAGACACGGGGGCTATATCTTGAGATCCATCATCTACAACCACAACTACCACCTTATGATCGGTGGATTGTAGCGCATCCGATATCTCTTGTAAGAGTTTTAAAAATGATATCCAGTCATTATAGACTGGGCAAAGGACAGCACATTTCATTTTTGTTAATCTTTCAAAGCGCTGATGGTTTTAACCGTTCACGGAGGGTGTCCTCTTTGAAGTAAATGTGCAAGACCCTATTCGCCCAACTGATGAAAAATTCCTTAGCTTGATCGCACGCATCGCCGGGTGTAAATCAAGGGGATATTAAAAAGTGAGACGTGATGATGCGGCGCGAAGGTGATCAAGTGAGAGTACAGCCGGGCCATTTCTACGCCCTTTGCGGCATTGTCCTTGTTGCATTGATCTTGCGGCTTTGGGGGCTGAGTTCACAAAGCCTCTGGTTTGATGAACTCTTTTCTTTAAAACATGTGCGCCTCAGCCTAGGGCCGATGCTGACTTCGCTGGCGGAAGACGGCACAAATCTTCCCGTTTACCATCTGTTTCTCAAAGTGTGGGTGGCTCTTTTTGGGGATTCGGAATTTTCTTTGCGTCTCCCCTCTGTTCTGTTCGGGACCCTAACCGTTCCGCTTTTATACCATGTTGGCGCCTCTATTTTCAATAAAGAAGCCGGACTTATCAGCGCTATTTTGATCAGCATCTCATCCTTTCACATCTATTATGCTCAAGAAGCAAGGATGTACACTCTTCTAGCCTTACTCATGTTGCTATCCAGCACTTTTTTGTTTGAGTGGCTTAAGAAACGGACGGTGAGAAGTGCAGTCTATTATGTTTTTCTCTCAGGGATTCTTCTCTATACTCACTATTACGGCATATTCCTGATACTGGCGCAGAATATTTATGTTCTGGGTTTGATTTTAATAGAGCGCGAGGGTCGTCGATCGCGATTGGGCCCTTGGATTGTTATGCAAGGCGGTATTGCCGCATTTTTCTTGCCTTGGGTTATTTTTTGGTTCATGCGGATTGGAAATTTAAACAACGCAAGCTGGTTTCAGGAACCCTCTCTTCACGATGTGTATATGACATTTGCGCAATTTGTGAATGGTCCCGTATCATTGCTCTTATGCGCAGCCCTTCTGGGCCTTGCCATTGCGCTTCCTCTCTGGAATCGGAGGTCTTCCGTTCATTCAGATTATCGCGCGTCTTTGTCTTTTACCGCTCACAGCCGGCAGTATTATTTAGTGGTATGGGTTCTTAGCCTTATGGTTGTTCCGCTGCTCGTATCGATTGTCTATCGGCGCATGTATCACCCGCGTGATGTGATTGGCGCGACATTTCCTTTCTCTCTCTTGATTGGAGGCGCGCTGACAGCGGTCGCGCGCATGCGGTTTTTGCGGTATCTCATTGTTGCGCTTTTGATTGCCTTGGCCATACCAAATATATTGAGGCTTTATCAACCTGGGATTAAACCACAATGGCGAGAAGTTACCCATGCTGTTGAGGCGCGGGCCGCGCCGGGTGATCTGGTTCTGATTGTGGGGCAACATCATAAGTTAATATTTGAATATTATGCACAGCGCACGGATCTAGTGGTGTCCGGGCGCAATCGCATTGTTCGCAATTTTGATGTTCTCAATGTTGATGGCAAACGACGCCAACGCGTTGCGCAGGATTTTATGGGTCTCACACAAGGATATAACCGCGTCTGGCTTATCGCCCATGAAAAAGAGGATGGAGACGGCGTCATACAGTCCGTTCTGAGTGAGGCCTTTCATTTAGATGAAGATATCTCCTATGCGCGCTTGAGACTCTCATTGTTTACAAGATAAGCATGAATATTTGAGTTAATTCTTATTAACTATCCGTCTATAAACAGAAAAATCAATTCAAACTTTAATTGTGTTTTAACTTCACGGTCGGACAATCGTCCTTGAGAAACCTCAAGTAACGTTTGTATCGGATCACCCTTTATATGATCATGGATAATATTTCTGTTTTTGGTTTGTTGCGTTCAAAAATGTCATGGTTGACGGATAGGCAACGCGTATTGGCCGACAATATCGCCAATGCAAACACGCCGGGATATAGCGCCAGAGATCTTGAGCGGCCCAATTTCAAAAACCTGTTGCGCACCCAGACGCCCCGCATGATTTCCGGAGCCACTCACGCAAATCATATTCCAATTAAAGCCGGAGCGAGTGAGACTACCAATAAACCCGAAAAAGCGCCTGATTGGGAAACCACGCCCGATGGAAATTCCGTTGTGCTTGAAGACCAGATGATGAAGGTTGCTCAAAACCAGATGGAATACCAGTCGGCTGTTGATCTATATCGCAAAAGCGTTGACATGATCAGGCTGGCCATCAGCAGTAGATAACATAAAGCATGATTGCCTTTGAAGGCGGTTCATAAGTATAGAGTGAGAAAGTGAAATGGAAATATTTAAGTCGATGATGATTGCGGCTGCGGGCATGAAAGCTCAAGGGTCGCGCATGCGGGTGATTGCTCAAAATCTTGCCAATGCTGGGAGTACCCCTTCCGGCCCTGGTGCGGAACCATATCGTCGTCAGATACCTTCATTTAAGAGCGTTATGGACCGGGAAATAGGAGTTAAACT
>JAJFIM010000494.1 GCA_021774995.1 Alphaproteobacteria bacterium
GCGATATATAAGGGGTTATAAGCGCATACCGCGATATCCGATGACTTGAAGGAATCGGTCACATGGCAAAAAAGCTGATACAAAAATTCATCAAGCGACAAGATGGGGCAACGGCGGTTGAATTTGCCTTCATCGCACCGCCTTTTTTTATGCTCCTATTCGCGATCGTTGAAACGGCCATGGTTTTTTTCGTTTCCGCTAATTTGGAAAATGGCGTGCATGAGGCCTCGCGCCTGGTGCGCACCGGCCAGCTTCAATTCTCGGGAGGCGGCATCGCGGAATTTCGGCAAGTGGTGTGCGATAACGCGCCTCTGCTCGCCTCGTGCGATAGCGATATTTTGATAGACGTGCGCAAGTTTCAGGACTTTACCAATGTCAATTTCACGGATCCGATCGTGAACGGAAATTTGCAAAATAATTTTAACTTCACGCCCGGCGGTCAAGGCGAGGTTATTCTCGTGCGCGTGTTTTATGTGTGGGACGTGAACGCCCCTTTCATCGGGACTTTTTTGAGCAATATGAATGGCGGCAAGAGATTGCTTTCATCAGCCATTGCTTTTCGCAATGAACCATTTTGAGTGAAGTTTTAAAACCCCTGGACGGGAGCAATCGGGCATGAAAACGAGGATTAAATCCTTCCGCGAAAACAAAGACGGCGTTGCGGCCATTGAATTCGCCATCATCGCCCCTGTTATGGTCACTCTTTTTTTCGGGGCGGTGGAACTTTCCGATGGACTTTTGGCGGACCGCAAAGTAACCGTGGTGGCAAGCTCCATTGCTGATCTTGTGTCTCAGGACACGCAAATCGACAATGCCGGCATGGCTGATATTTTCAAAGCGGCCGAAGCGGTCATCGTTCCTTATAACGTCTCTAGCCTGTCGGTGCGGGTCTCTTCGATCAATGTTGATGTGGACGGCTCGACCGATGTGGGCTGGAGTGACGGCTACAATATTTCCGCTTATTCGCCGGGTACGAATTATGCGCTTCCCAATGGCATTGCCCAACCGGGCGGCAGCGTCATCGTGACGGAAGTGGCGTATAATTTTAACAGCATT
This sequence comes from Alphaproteobacteria bacterium, assembly GCA_021774995.1. Classification (GTDB taxonomy): domain Bacteria; phylum Pseudomonadota; class Alphaproteobacteria; order SMXP01; family SMXP01; genus JAJFIM01. Next base: position 1,057 of record JAJFIM010000494.1, read on the forward strand.
CTTGGGCATATTATCGTCGGAACCCTCACCCTGAACGATCAGTTTTACGCCCGGCCGCGGCGCGTCCTGCGCGTCGCCCGAATCAACTGAGCGCTTTAGCCCTTTTCACATAGCGCCTAAAACCCGCGGCCGCGCGCCGGGTTTTGCTAAAGTCATAAACCGGCGCTAAGGTGCCTCCCTCGTCTTAACGCTTTATGTGATCAGGGAGATCCACCCGTTGTTTTTATTTTTATCCTCTCGCCGCGCTTTACACAGACTGGCCGGACGCGCCGTCTTTGGCGCCGCGCACACCCTGCTCAGCGCCTGCGAAGACGCGCCGCCGACACGCGCCGCCGACGCCCAAGACCCGCGCGCCAATCCGGAAATCGCCACGCAAGAAACCGCCAAGCGCGCGGTGCGCGCGCAAGACTTTATGATCGTCACCGCCAATCCTCTCGCGACCCAGGCGGGGTACGATATTTTAAAAGCGGGGGGCAGCGCGGTGGACGCCGCCATCGCTGCCCAAATGGTGCTCAATCTTGTGGAGCCGCAATCTTCCGGCATTGGCGGGGGCGCTTTCCTGGTGCATTACGCGGGCGAGACATCAAAACTCACCACGTTTGACGGCCGCGAGACAGCCCCCGCGGCGGCTACGCCGGAGCTTTTTCTCAACGCCGAGGGCAAGTTCATGGGCTGGGCGCAAGCGCTGGGCAGTGGCCGCTCAACCGGCGTTCCGGGCGCACTGCGCGTGCTGGAGCTTGCCCATCAGCGTTACGGGGTTTTACCCTGGGCGCGACTCTTTGAAACCGCCATCGCCATCGCCGAAGAGGGTTTTGAGGTCTCGCCGCGCCTCGCAGCGATGCTGGCGCGCAGTAAAGAACGCCTCGCCGTCTTTGCGGACGTCAACGCCTATTTCTACCACGGCAACGGGACGCCGCTGGCGGTGGGCGAAGTGTTGAAAAACCCGGAATTTGCCGCCGTCTTGCGCGACGTGGCGAAAAATGGCGCCGAGGCGTTTTACCGCGGCCCGCGGGCCGAGGCCCTTGTCGCCCGCATCGCGCAAGCGATTCACTCCAGCGACGCGCCCGGCTATGCCGGCATGAGCCTGCAAGACCTGGCCGCCTACAAAGCCATTGAACGCCCTGCGGTGTGCGGCGACTACCGCGCCTATCGCATCTGCGGCATGGGCCCGCCGAGCTCAGGGGGCGTCACGCTGGCGCAGATTTTCGGGATGCTGGAAGGCTTTGATCTGGCGGCGCTCGCGCCGGGCGGCGCGCCCAGCGCTCATCTCATCGCCGAAGCCTCGCGCCGCGCCTTTGCCGACCGCAATTATTACCTCGGGGACCCTGACCGCGTGCTGGTTCCCGTGGCGGGGCTCATCGACCCGGCCTATCTGGAGCGCCGCGCGGGCGCCATAGACCCGGACCGCGTGACCCTTCAAAAAGCGCTGCAAGGCGACGTTACCCCGCCCGGCCTTGACCCCCGCGCGCCCGCCGACGGCCATGAAGGCCCCTCCACCACGCATCTGTCGGTGGTCGACGCCAAAGGCAACGCGCTGGCCTTTACATCCTCGATTGAGACCGCCTTCGGGTCGCGCCTGATGACGGGCGGTTTTCTGCTCAACAATCAGCTCACGGACTTTTCCTTTTATCCTGAAGCCGGCGGCAGGCCGGTGGCCAACGCGCCCGGCCCGGGAAAAAGGCCTCTTTCCTCCATGTCGCCGACCTTGGTGTTCGCGCCTGACGGGACGCTTCATATGGTGATCGGTTCGCCGGGCGGCACGCGGATCATCGGCTTTGTCGCCAAGACCATCATCGCCCATATCGATTGGGAAATGGGCATTCAGGACGCCATTGCCGCGCCCCATATCATCAATCTCAATGGCCGCACTGATATCGAAGCCAATGACGCATATCCCAATCTGGCGGCGGAGCTGGAGGCGATGGGCCATGACGTCAAAACAATGCCGATGTCGAGCGGCCTGCACGGGATTGTCATCACCAAAGGCGGCCTCATCGGCGGCGCCGACCCGCGCCGCGAAGGCGTCGCCATGGGGGATTAATCCTCCTGCACAGCCAGAGCGGCTTGGACCTTGAAAGAGAGGCGTGTGATCAAAGCCCGGCCGTCGAGCTCATGCGCCGGGCAGGCGCCGATGAGGGAATTGGTGAGAAACACCTCATCCGCCGCAGCCAGTCGTTCGGGCGCGATGGTTTCTTCGCGCGCGCGCGCGCCCAACGCATCCGCCAATTTAAATACGCGCGCACGGACCGTGCCAGGCAGCGCGCCGTCCTCCACGGGCGGGGTGACCAGGCAATCGCCCTCGACGATCCAGAGATTGGCGGCGCTGGCGCAGGCTGCGTTCCCTTGCGCATTCAGCATCACCGCCTCGCCGGCGCCCTTGGCGGCGGCGGCGCGCCGGGCCAGGATGTTCTCCAAATAATTCAGCGTTTTAAACCGCGTGAGGGGCGCGCGCTCATTGCGCCGCACTTCCACCGTGACCAGACGTGAAAGACGCGGCGGCGGCGGGGCGGGCGCGGCTGTGATCAGCACGGTGGGGCGGAGGTCATCGGGGGGCGCCAAGCCTCTTGGGCCGGGGCCTCTTGTCAGCGTCAGGCGCAGACTGGCCCGCGTCTCAGCCAATGCGTTTGCACGCAAAAGATCCCCGCAGGCGTCAAGAAGCGCCGCGTCTGAAAGTTCCACAGGAATACCGAGATAATCCGCTCCCAGACGAAGGCGTTTGAAATGCGCCGCCGCGCTTGAAATTTCACCCTCTCGCGCCAGGAGCGTTTCAAACAGACCATCGCCCAGCAAGAACCCCCGATCCATGGGGTCAATGCGCGCCGACTCCACCGCGACGAGATCTCCGTTCAGCCACAGTTTCATTGCGCGGCTTGGGCGCCCGGCCGGTTTTGTCGCCGCTGCCCTTCCGCAAATTTCAGAAAATTATTGAGGAGCGGCAAGCCGTGCTCGGTCAGCAGCGATTCCGGGTGGAACTGAATGCCGATATGCGGCGCCGCGCGGTGGGCCAGCGCCATCA
>JAJFIM010000495.1 GCA_021774995.1 Alphaproteobacteria bacterium
GCGTGTTTTCCTCCGGCCGCATTCATTCCAACAACCCGGCCATGGTCTTGTGCGTGGCTCCATGTTTCCAACCGGCAGTGGTTTCCCCCTATCCACGGCAAAGGAAGCCGCGCAACATCTCCAGCCGCATAAATTCCTGAATTGCTGGTCTCACCAAACTGATTGACCATAATGCCGTCCGACAAATGCAAACCGGCACCGGCCGCAAGACCAATATTTGGTGAAATGCCGACCCCGACCACAACATCGGTCGCGTCAAGCTGTGTACCGTCGTCGAGTTCCAGAGACATATTTTCGTCGGACTGCGAAAAATCCACGACGGTACGGCCAAGATGAAAGGAAACCCCATTTTTGGCATGAATTGCGCGAATGCGCTCCGCTGTTACAGGATCACAGGTACGGTGCAGAATTCGATCCACCGCCTCAATCACGATTACCCTGCGGCCCAAAGTCCTTGCCGCGGCTGCGACTTCGAGGCCAATCCATCCGGCGCCGATTACAATAACCTGGAGAGTTGCTGACAATCTCTGCCGCAATTTGATCGCATCATCTATGGTGCGCAAATAATGAACCGCGGGAATGTTACGCGGAAGCAAGGGCAGCTCCTGGGGGCAGGCTCCGGTTGCAATTACGGCACGATCAAACCGGTATGAGCCTCCACCTTTCAGTTCCACGGTCTTGGATGAAGCATCCAATCGTTCGACTACCTCCCCCATCCGCAAATCAATGCCTCGTTCCTTGATCAAGGAACCCGGAACAATAGGCTTCAACCCTCCCCCTCCATTCACCAATATTTCCTTCGAAAGCGGAGGTCTTTCATAGGGCAGGCCTGTCTCCCCGGAGAAAAGAACAATTTCAGCGGTTTCGCTTTGCGCCCGGGCGCCCATAGCTGCCCAGAGCCCTGCGCAACCTCCCCCAATAACTGCAATGCGATGCGCCGTATTCAATCTCTGTTCCCCAGTTCGCTGGGATTTATCAACACGACATCGCCGCCCCGAATTTCAACTTTGTATGTCTTCATCGGCTCGATGGCCGGTGGGCTGCACGGGAGGCCGTTCCGTACATCAAATGTCCCACCGTGCAGCGGGCACTCCACAATGCCGTCTTCCAGAAATCCGTCGGAAAGGGACGCTTTGCCATGATTGCAGAGGTCATCGCTGGCGTAGACTTCGCCATCAACGTTGTACAATGCCAGCGCATGCCTCCCGACGACGACCCTGATAACGCCATCGTCTGAAAGATCGGAAAACCGGGCGATAACAAGGGCCGTGTCAGTCATATTTTGCTGTTTTTCCTCGACTTCGAAGCTTCAATTCAGCCACATCTCCACGATGGAGAACGCTAGGGTCCGGACCCTATATTGATCAATAAAATCATCGAAACGCAGACCACCAGACTACCCGGTAGAATTTTAGGATTGCGATCAGGGAAGAGATGCCCGCTAAGATGAAAATATCATTTTATAAACATTTGTTTGTATATTGATATTTTAAATTGATAAAATTGGCAAGCATTTTATTCCCTCCAACATTGTCGACAGGAACTAGAGGTCCCAAGAAACCAAGGAAAGGGAATGGTGAAACAGACGGCCGACTGTGCTTCGGAGGAATCATCTGGTGCCCTGCCGCGTTTGTCAAAACCCGGCGCATTCATAGCCGCAATTCGTCGATCACCGTCATTGTAGAAGGTAGGGCAGCGAAATGCCTCCGAGAGAATTACTTTTATACATTCCCAACCTGGTATAAGAGATACGGCGTGAATTCGGGGTTTTTGCGCACATATTTGGAACGAGACCACAAACATTCGATGACAAATGATGCAACCCCAATTCAGCGGTCTGATAGAGCCCGGTCTCTGTTCAAGGGGTTGCGGTTGTTGCAGTCTTTCAGCACCGGAACGCCGAGAATGACCCTTAGCGAATGTGCCGAAGCGGTTGGCATGAACCGGGCAACGGCACGAAGGTTCCTTTTGACACTCTTGGATTTGGGCTTTTTGCAGCAAGAGGGCCGGTATTTCAGTCTCACGCCAAAAGTGCTGACCCTGGGGTACAATTACCTTTCGACACTGCCCTGGTGGCAACCTTCGCTTCCCATCATCGAGAATGTCTCTCGAGCGCTTGAAGTCGCATGTTCGGTTGGCGTGTTGTCCGAAGATGAATTGGTCATTGTGGCTCGCGTGCAAGGCCCCAGCGTTTTTTCCGTAAATCTGGGAGCAGGCCGGCCGCTTCCTGTTCATGTAACCGCGATGGGCAGGGTCCTTCTCGCAGATCTGTCCACGGATATGCTTGAAGTCCTTTTGTCTCGAGCCGACCTGATTTCCCTGACGCCCGCAACAGAAACCAATGCGGGAAAGTTACGGGAGGTCCTCGTGCAAGTTCGCGAGCAAGGCTATTCAATTGTAGATCAGGAACTTGAACTTGGATTGCGCTCGATTGCGGTCCCTATTTCCAATCGAAAAGGAACTGCCATCGCCGCGCTGGGGGTGAGCACCAATACGGAACAATGCTCGATAAAAGACATGATCGCGCAGGTTTTGCCGATTATCCGAGATGCCTCGCGTGCTATCTCGGCCAACATCTCCTTTTAGAGATCTGAATCCAGATTAATCCTTGGTTTTCGGGCGCAAGGCTAGGGTCGGGACGCTAGCTTTCTAGATACATCGGCCCCCGTCTACATCCAGGCAGACGCCTGTTAGGAATTCTGCCTCGTCCGAACACAAAAACAGAGCTGCATTCGCGATATCCGTTGGCATACACAGCCGCCCCAAGGGCACCATGCTCGTGAAAGCGTCTCTCTTTTCGACCGTGTCTTCTCCCATGAACAAGTGCAACATGCCGGTGTCGCCAACCGAGGGATTTAGCGCGCAAACCCGAATATTGCTGGACGCAAGTTCAATTGCCATCGATTTGGTGGCGACAATCGCGGCTCCTTTTGACGCGTTGTACCAGGTAAGATTGGGGGGCGGCCGCACGCCTGCGGTCGAGGCGATGTTGAGGAAAACACCACTACCGTTGGCGCGAAATACCGGAACGGCATGTTTGGCCGCAAGAAAAATTCCTTTCACGTTGACCGAGAAAATACGATCGAATTCCGCTTCGGTCACATCGGTCATTGGGCCATTGCGATGCGTGTAGCCAGCATTGTTGACGACTACATCCAATTTGCCAAAGGTTTTGGTCGCATGTTCAACCATATTGCCGACGTCCACATCCTTGCTGACGTCTGCATGAATGAACGTGGCCGCAGCGCCGATTTCACAGGCGACCCGTTGCCCACCTTCGTCGTTTATGTCTGCAACGACGATTTTCGCACCTTCTTCGGCGAACCGCCTGGCCATACCCTCGCCAAACCCTGACCCCGCCCCCGTTATTAAGCAGACCTTGCCACGCAACCTCATAATCCAGCCCCTACCTCAAATTTATATTTCGACGAATTGCCTCAATTGACAATTTGAACAACACCCGACTTTCACCGGCCAACTCAGTTTCTGTTACGTCCGTACAGTGGCGCCATGGGTCATAAATCTCTGTCGTATTCCCCCTGCCTGCATCTCCCTACATCGCTAAAAACCGAAATATTGAGGAAGAAAAAGCGTAATCGCTGGAATAAGAACCAAAATTGCGAGACGAAAAATATCCGCCACCACAAATGGCAAAACGCCCTTCATGATGACCCCCACCGGGATCTCAGGCGCAACGCTCTTTATAACAAATATGTTCATCCCGACTGGTGGCGTAATGAGCCCCAGTTCCACTGTTACCACCGCGATAACCCCAAACCAGACGGGGTCAAAGCCTGCCGCTATGATGACCGGGTAAAAAATTGGCACCGTCAATAGGATCATCGCCAGGCTTTCCAGAAAGCAGCCCATGACGATGTAGAAAACCAGGATGATCATCAAAACCACCATCGGCGAAGCACTCAGCGACTCCATGTTGGAGACGATTGAAAAAGTGAGTTCCGAGGCCGACAGGAAGAAACCGAATATCTCGGCGCCGATAATTATTATGAAAAGTGAAATCGACGTTTCCAAGGTTTCCTTGAGAGCGCCAAAAAAAGCACCGTTGCCAAGACCCCCACGAAGATAGGCCAATACCAATGTGGCAAACGCCCCGACCCCGGCGGCTTCCGTCGGTGTAAACAACCGCACATACAGCCCGCCAATCACAAAAACAAAAAGCCCGAATACCGGTGCAAGTTTGCGCAGGGCTTCCCATACGCTCATGCTTGGCAGGTCGTTCTGACCATCCCCGTTTTCCACGAGATCCGGTCGACGCCAGACAAGGATAACAATGGTTAGAAGGTAGATTGAATAGGCGAGTATACCCGGCAAAACACCAGCCAAAAACATGGTTGTAACAGATTGCTCCGTTATCAAAGCATACAACAAGAGCGCGATGCTAGGCGGGATCATGATCCCCAAGGTTCCGCCTGCCGCCAGGGACCCCGTCGACAATCCCTGATCGTAACCTAGCTTTGTCATCTCTGGGAGAGAGACCCGCGCCACCGTTGCAGCTGTTGCGAGGGAGGAACCGGACACCGCCGAAAAACCGGCGCTGGTGGTGACCGCAGCCAAGGCCAGACCGCCGCGCCATCGCTTTGTCAACGCATAGCTGGCTTCAAAAAGATCTCTTGATATATTTGCCCTGGCCGCCAGGTTCCCCATAAGCATGAACAGCGGAATAATCGTAAAGCTGTAGTTGGATGCTACTTCGTACGGTCCAGTTTCAAGCAGCGACAAGGCGGGTTTGAAACCGACCAGATACGTAAACCCCGAAAAGCCAACAATCCCCATCGCCAACCCAATCGGACATCGCAACGCGATCAAGAGGAGGAGCGACGAGATGCCTACCAAACCAATAATGAAAGGCGTCACGATTCCGGCCCTTCAAGCTGATCGCCGGCGACGATACTTCGAAACGAAAGGGCTATCCCGATGACCAGCCCAAGACAGGCGATTGTTATGGTGCCGTAAATAAAATAGAGCGGTACCTCAAGGTCTTGAGTGGCATCCCCTCGGCCGTAAAACCTCAAGGTCGAGAAAAAGAACCGGTAGGTCATTCCAATTCCAAATCCAGCCATCAGGATTGCGAAGAACCCATCGAGGAACGAGATGACGCTTTTCGGGAGGCGAGATGTGAAGATGTCTACTTTCACAGCGCCTGAAGTGGCGGACCCCGGCAATGACGCGAATACCATGAATGTAAGTGCGATACTCGCGATCTCGATAGAACCAGAAATCATAAGATTGATGGCGCCGTCGGTGACGGAGAAAACGGCCCGCGCAACAACATTGCCTGCGACATCGAACAGGAGAACAAGCAAAGCCAGTTTAGCTCCAAAATCAAATGTCCTGAAAAGCAGTGAAGTTGCGCGAGCCACCGGGAGGGACCTACATTTTTCCCGTCAGAGTGCGGCAGACTTCAACAAACCCTTGTGCTGCGGCGTACACGTCGCGAGCCGGAAGCCCCCCAGCTTCCAATTCAGCAATATAGTCGTCCGTAACTCCCGCGGCCGCGTTGGCCCAAGCCTGACGTTCATCGACAGAAAGCACATTCAGGGTGCCCGATTCCAGAGCTTGGAGCTTGCTGGCCTCGGTATTGTTATCGAAACCCGCTCCGGCAATTCGCGCCCACCTCATACCGCTATTGTTGTCGATGATTTGTTTGTTTTCAGGCGAGAGGTTTTCATACGCCTCCTTGTTCATCGTCTGCACAAAAGTTAACGAGTACAAGTTGAGTTCCGTATGGTTGTCCACGACTTCATCAAGACGAAAACTCCTGATCGCTTCCCAGGGAAGCAAAAAACCATCGATGACACCTCTTTGTGTGGCTTCATAAATTCCCGGCGCTGGCATACCAACAGGTTCCGCCCCCAACGCCGCCAGCATTCTGCCGACAACAGCTGTCGGGCGCCTAATCCTCAACCCTTCCAAATCAGCGAGGGATTTAACTGCCACTCCACGTGTATGTAACTGCCCCGGTCCATGGGTGTGCAGGAACAGCACGTGAGAATCTTTATATTCCTCATCAAGCGCGCCGCTATCGTAGAGCATTTGAAGTGCACAAGAACCGACTTCGCCGGTGTCAAACATGCCCGGTAATTCAAGGATTTGGGTGAGGGGAAAGCGGTTTGCAGTATAGCCCTGAACGGTCCAGGTAATGTCTGCTACGCCGTTCACGGCATTATCATACCCGGCAGTCGCCTTGCCCAATGTCTGAGCTGGGAACACACGAACGCCTATCCTGCCTCCGGATTCATCTTCAACCGCGGTCGCCCAAGCTTCAAAGACAGTCTCATTTAGCCAAGAAATGGGCGGCATGAAATGGGCCAGCGTGAGATCCACCTCCGCAGCTCGAACCGGACCCGACATAGAAATGAGGGCCGATACAGCGAGAACTGACAGACCCTTGGTGATTAATTTGTGTTTCATTGTTTCTTCCCCTTATCTCGCGACATTTCGTCTATCGAGCGTGCCAAGGACGACCCATAACAAGCGATACACCCATCGTTGAAACGACCGCCACGGCTCCCGATATTGCGAAATTTCCCGCAGATATTTGATGTGAACCCCAGTTATTTCCGTGTCCCAATTTTTGGGACCCAAACTCGATTTCCCTCCTTTTGCTCCTATATGATTTCATTCGATAATTTCATTATCATAACAAATGTTCGGATATAGCTATTTCTGAAAATTGATTTGGTCAAGCCTTTTGTACGAAATTCAATTCACTCCGTTGCTATCGAGGAGCACAGCAAGAGGAATTTCTCGGGGCTTGAATAACCCGATTTGACTAGGATGAACGGATGCCAGGATGCAACAAACTAAATTCTAGATGGGACTGTATTGAGTCGGAATTTCCCGCCTCAAGTTCACTAAGTGGGAGAATGTGTATTTACCAATGGGTCCGCTGTGCACCCTAGAAACTGGATCGTTTTTGTTAGAGTCTTCCGCGCTATTTTTCTGGCTGGAAGAAGGAGTGGAATCGATGAAGCGCATCAAGATTCGCTGACTGTAACACTACAGCATCTCAAATTCCGGTCACGAGTCCCAGCGACGACTCCGTAAAAGAGAAAAAAATTTGTGAAAATTCCCCAAAGCGGCCGTTGAAAGATACCGACGAGCGGCAGCAAAGGGGGGAGAGCGGCCATTCGCTGCAACTGTTACCAATGTCAATCTTGGGCCGAAAATACTATGGATTGCATGTCCAGTTTGTTATGTAGGCACGCCTTCAACCAATTCCTGCAAGCTGTCAGCTGTTCTACTTTTTTGAATACTTACCTAGAACCTCAGCCACAGCGCCAAATTCCAGCTGAAATTTATTCAAGAGTTTCTTCATGGCAGCAGATAACTGGTCCGCATCGTGAATATCCTCAACAGATATCGAGTTCTTTTTTAGGAACCTGGAGTACAGCTTACCTTTGTCCGCAGCTCCTTTTTGAAATGCGATGCTCTTCAAATCACTGCTCTTGGCGGACGATTGTATTTCACTAATCAAACTCAAGCGAACTTCATAGGCTGCAATCGGACCAACCTCCGCATAAAGTTTTAAACTCCCTTTAGTTCCATCGTTTCCGCTCCACAACTGGAACCAGACAATGAGCGGATACCCAGCCCACCATTTATCGCAGCCTTCCCAACGAGGGTCCTTATTATCGAGAGCATCAAACCAGCTTTTTGGCAGAAAACTGAGCACGTTGGATGACAGGCCGACAAACACATATTCGCTCTTATCGATTGAAACGATACTAAATCGATCGGGGTTGTCTCCAAACAGAGCATGCACCGCTAGAACGAAATCAGAGCTGGCACCATGCTCCATAACAAAGTCAAAGACCTTCTTGTGATCTCGATAGAGTTGCCGCGCCAGCACCTCCATCTCGCTACGCTCTTCGCTCATACCTGTCGCGTCCTCCAAAATATCTAAGTAGTGGGCAAGAAATGTATTTACCTCTGGTGAAATCGCACGTGTTTCGTGCTCCAAGAATCGAAACAGAAACTTGCAGATCGCATCATATCTTATTGATGCATACTCAGTGTCTTGTGGTACTTCTTCACTCAGGGTCAAAAAGATACCACGAACTGCGATCGAAGTTTCTTTTGAGGTGCTCGAAACATGCGGCTTAAAAATGTCCTGAATTTTGGTTCTGTATTTCTCAAGCTGCCCATCATGTTGCCGGCTATCGAATTTGTTCTCGACGACAAAGGCCCACTGGTTCGACGGGCTTAAAACAAAAATGTCTATGTTTTGCCACTCACACCGGATTTCCGCATCCCTCATGTCGCTTTGTGAGATATCGAGCGCCGTGGGATGTCCAAGGTCGCTTTGTCCGCTCATAGCCTCACCCAGGAATGCCTTCAGAAACCGATCTCCAAGACCATGGGTTTCCTTCGGGTCCAAAAGCCAGGCGAGAATGGCGGAGTGGCGGATTTCCATCCGTTCCATCTTCATTACCTTGATCGGGTTGAATCGGCCCAAATACGCCTCGATCTGATCAAGGTTTTCATTGTTGACAAAGAGCCGTTCCATCTCGTCATAAGTTGGCTCTAGGCTTGCTTCATTAGGCGCATTCATAATCAGATCACCCCGAAATCTTTGTGCAAAAAACCGAACAATTTTTCCAGTTGCTCGGAAGCATTGCGGATACAGCAGCCAATGTGAACGCGCTCAACCATCTCGTCTCGCCAAATACGTTATTGCTATCATCTTGCAATCATCTGGACACCCCTATTAACACCGATATTGAGCCTCGATGGTCGCACCAGTGGGGATTTGGCCTTTGCAGGCATGCCTTTTGCGGGCCTAGCGGGCTAATTTGCCCTGTGTATGAGGGATTTCCTGGTTTTGGGCGCAGCTAT
>JAJFIM010000496.1 GCA_021774995.1 Alphaproteobacteria bacterium
TCTTGGGGCTTGCCCTTTCGGCGTCTCTCAACGCGCCCAGTGAAGACACCAAGTTCGGTGTTTTCCGCATGTAGGAACCTTCGCGATGTTTTCTTCACTTATCATAGCCAATAGGGGCGAGATCGCCTGCCGCATTATGCGCGCGGCGCGCGGACTGGGCGTGCGCACCATCGCGGTTTATTCGGAAGCCGACAAACACGCCGCACATGTGCGTCTTAGCGACGAAGCTTATCTCATCGGTCCGGCGCCTGCTGCGCGCTCATATTTGTGCGGCGATAAAATTTTGGATGTCGCAAAGAAAAGCGGCGCAGAGGCAATCCATCCGGGCTATGGATTTCTGGCCGAGAATGCCGACTTTGCCGATGCATGCGCTGCAATGGGCGTCGTTTTTGTCGGTCCAAGTGCTAACGCTGTCCGGGCCATGGGAGTAAAGGACACCGCCAAGGCTTACGCTGAAGCCGCCTCCGTTCCGGTCGTGCCGGGTTATTTTGGCGATGATCAAAAGCCAGAGACGCTTCAAGCTCATGCCGATTCCATAGGATATCCAATATTGATCAAGGCGGTGGCCGGGGGCGGGGGCAAGGGCATGCGCCGGGTTGACGGGGAGCATGAATTCCTTGGCGCATTGGAAGCGGCGAAACGGGAATCATCAAGCGCCTTTGGCGATGATCGCGTGATGCTGGAAAAATATATTGTGGCCGCGCGGCATATCGAAGTGCAGGTTTTTTGCGATGCTAAAGGCCAGGGGGTGCATCTTTTCGAACGGGATTGTTCGCTTCAGCGCCGCCACCAAAAAGTGATTGAAGAGGCCCCGGCGCCGGGGATGGACCAATCGCTGCGCGCCGCCATGTGCGCCGCCGCGCTGCGCATCGCCAAAGCCGTCGACTATGTCGGGGTGGGAACGGTTGAATTTTTGGTCGACGCGTCCAAAGGTTTAAAACAGGACGCTTATTATTTTATGGAGATGAACACGCGGCTTCAGGTGGAGCATCCGGTGTCGGAGATGATAACGGGCTTGGATCTCGTCCAATGGCAATTGCGGGTTGCTGCGGGCGAGTCCTTGCCGCTCGCCCAAGAAGAGATCGTAATAAACGGCCACGCCATTGAAGCGCGGCTCTATGCTGAAGATCCGGAAAATCAATTCCTGCCCTCGACGGGGCGTCTCGAGCATTTGCTTTTCCCCGAAGAAAATAAATTTTTACGCGTGGAAACCGGCGTCGCTCAAGGCGATGAGGTGGCGGTGCATTATGATCCCATGATCGCCAAGCTTGTCGCTTGGGGGCCGTCGCGCAGCGGTGCGCTGGACCGGCTCGTACAAGCTTTAGAGCGCGTTCAGATTGCGGGACTGCGCCATAACGCTGGTTTTTTAGAGCGCGCCCTCTCCCATGCAGACTTTAAAACCGGGCATGTGAGCACGCATTTTATTGATGCGCATCTTGAGGAATTGGTGGGATTTGATGCGGCGCAGGATCAAACGGTTAAAATGTTGGCGGCGCTTTATCTTATTCTAGCGCGGCGTGCGGGCGGTGACCACGTCTCTCCGTGGGATGCTATATCAGGATGGCGCCTGTTTGACCGAGGAACGGAGCGGTTCGAATTAGATGATGGCGCAGTCGTCGTTATCCAATACTTGCGCGATGGTGATTTTGAGATGACCGGCGAAGACTGGAAGTCATCCGTATCCGGCGTATTATTTCCTGATGGCCATTTGGAAACTGTCATAGACGGCGTATGCCACAAAGCGGCTGTGCTCCATAGGGGCAACCGGCTCGATGTGATGTGGCGGGGCGCGACGCGCACCCTCAATTTGCGGGACCCGCTGGCGGTGGGGGTGAGTTCGTCGCAATCCGGCAATCAGGTGGTTGCGCCCATGCCTGGAAAAATAACGTCATTATTCGTGGGCCAAGGCGATAAGGTTACGCACGGCGCGCCGCTTCTTGTGATGGAAGCGATGAAAATGGAACACACCTTAAAAGCGCCTTGCGATGGGAGCGTCAGTCAATTGGTCTTCAGGATAGGCGATCAGGTTAGCGAAGGCGATGTGTTGGCGCGTTTGGAGGAAGAGGTTAAGGGTTAAAGAAGAAGAGTGATGAAGCGCTCTCTACGATTTTATCCCTGCGAGTTGACGGTAAACCCGCAAAAACTCTAAATGCCCGCATCGGGAAGAAAAGTTTTCCAGTGATCCGGGCGCAGCTCTTGGGCTTCGTAGGCGGTGATGCGGTCAGCGGCGACGCCGATCAAATCTCGCGCGTTCATTTTTTTGTCGATCAGATAATCCGTAAATTCCCTCAAGCATTCTGTGATCACCGGGAAGCCGCCGGTGAAAATGGCGGAAGTCATTTGCACGGCGCAGGCCCCGGCCAGCATGAAGCGGGCGATGTCGAGCCCGGTTCGCGCCCCGTTGGTGGCGATGATGGGTGCGCCCGGCCCCATTTTTTCGCGCGCTTTGGCGATCCAGTGGCAGGTGAGGGGCAGCGCCCAGGGGCCGCCAATGGCGCCGCGCGTACCCAGCATAGGGGCTTGTGTTTCAATGTCGGGCAGGAATCCCATGAGACGGCCCATAATGGTGACGGCGTCCGCGCCCCCTGCGCGCGCGCTTGTGGCTAATGCGTCGATGGCGCTGGATTGGCCGGTGAGTTTGATCCAGATGGGAATCTTCACCGCTTTTCGAAAGGCGGCGGTGATCTTGCGCACGCGGGCTGCGTCGCGCTCAAGAAGAATCGCGCCTTTGATGGCCTCCTCGCCGTGGGGCGCGCCAATGTTCACTTCCAGTATCCGCACGCCGGCCTCTTCTATTCGCCGGGCAAGATTTAACCCATGATTTATATCGGCGGGAATAAGACTGGCGATGGCGTAGGCGTCTTGCGCCTGGGCTTCCCCGTCCATGCGGACAACAAGATCAAGCCAGTCTTCAAAGCTTTGCTGAGCAAGGCCTGAGCGGCACAGCAGCGAAGCTCCTTCGGGGGGGGAGAAATCCCAGGGCTGTTCCCGCCAGATAGCGTTCAAAAGCGTATAATCCGTACGCTGCAATTGCTCTTTTCCGGCGGTGGTTTCGTTTATTGATTTAACGATGACCGCGCCGGCGCCCGCGTTCAGCCCGGCGCGCAACCCGTCTTCCAGCATGACGTGTTCGCCGGCGCCGCATATCAATGGGTTTTTCAACCTTGTTGCGCCGACAAAAGTTGTGAGATCGGGTGCAGCCACGCTTAGCCTAATACTTCCCGTCTTGCAGGGGTGAAGACATCGAGATTGAGAACGTCTTGCGTTCCGACGACCACCCCATGATGCATGACGTCAGGCGGTATGACAAGCAAGCCGCCCGGCCCAAGGCGGGTGACGCTGTCACCCACATGGAAATCAATCTCTCCGGCAAGGATGTACACAATCTGTTCATAGGGGTGTTTGTGCGGATTAGGGACATGGTCCGGCTCCAGCTTATGAAGAGCGAGGGTGGCGCCCTCTCCGGT
>JAJFIM010000497.1 GCA_021774995.1 Alphaproteobacteria bacterium
CGGGCGTTGACGCTTGGCGCGCGGGCCGGGCTTCTTTTTGGACGCAGCCGCGTTGGCCTGCGCGGATTTTGCGGGAAGGCGGGGTTTTTTACTTTGGATTTTGCACCGTTGGCGGCGGGGCGGTTTGCGCCGCCATTGCGCAATCATCGAAGAGCGGTTTGCAGGGTTTGCCGCGCGGCGTCGGTTTTCAGCTTGTCGAGAATTACGGTCTATTGGACCGGCGCGCCGTCGCGGCGGAGATTCGCGCGCTGGAGCCTGCTGATCGCGCCGCCTTGCGCCGTCTTGGCGTGCGCTTTGGCGAGTTCAGCGTCTTTTTGCCCAAGGCGCTCAAACCGGCAACAACGCACTGCCTTGCCTTGTTGTGGCGGGTTGCGCGGGAAAGCGCTCTTTCGGGCGCCCATGCGCACCCTGCGCCGGGCCTGTGTTCCGTTGTTTGCGAGGACGCCGCGCCGCAAGACTTTTACGCCGCATGCGGTTTTTTGCCCTGCGGCGTGCGCGCTGTCCGGGTCGATATGGTGGAGCGGCTGGGACTTCTCATCCGCCAAACGCTGGAGCCGCCGGCGGAAACGCCCCAAGACAAAACGCCCGCGGAGCAAGAGAAAGACAAAGAGGCGCCGAAAAATAACGCTGGCAAGAAGCGCAGTTTTACCGTCACGCCCGACATGATGTCGCTGGTGGGGTGCAGCGGCGCGGATTTTGAAAGCCTTCTGACGGCGCTCAATTTTTGTAAAACAATTCGTATTGGCGAGGACGGCGCCAACATCGAAGAATGGCGGCGTAAACCGCCCCGCCGCCAGAGGCGTAAAATCCAAAGTAAAAACCCGCGCCTTCCCGCAAAATCCACGCAGGCCAAAGCGGCTTTGCCCAAAAAGAAGCCCGGCCCGCGCGCCAAGCGTCAACGCCCGCTTGATCCCGATTCGCCTTTCGCGGTGCTCAGTGTTCTGACGAAACCCAATAAAGCGCCATGACCCAAACCCCCTCGCTGCGGGTCGATAAATGGCTGTGGTACGCCCGTTTTTTCAAAACACGCTCCCTGGCGACCAAATTCGCGTCTGCAGGCAAAATGCGTCTCACAAGAACAGGCGTGACCGAACGCCTCAAAAAGCCAAGCGCAAATGTGATGGCGGAGGATGTTTTGACGTTTCCATTAGGGGATCATGTCCGCGTGATCCGCATTCTCGGCCTGGGCGTCCGTCGCGGACCGGCGGTGGAAGCCAGAACCCTTTATGAAGATCTGGCGCGCCCTGCGCCGACCAAGCGCGCGCCGGGCGCGCTGAAGGCAAAGCCGGGCGCGCGGGAATCAGGCGCGGGGCGGCCGACCAAAAAGCAGCGCCGCGCCACTGATCGGCTAAAGTCCGGTTTTGATTGAAAATGACGGCTCTTCGCCGTTTTGGCTTTTCTTGCCGTCCGGCCAATTTCCGTGATAGGCAGAGCGCCATGCTGAACAGGATCAAAACTTTCCTCGCCAAAGGCGGTTTTTCTGAAAAGACGCCGCAAGACAGCCTTAATCTGGAAGAGCGCCAGATCGCGGCCGCCGCGCTGCTGATCGAAGCCGCCCGGCTGGACGAAGTTCTGGACGCCTCGGAAACAGCGGCAATCCGCCGTATTTTGCGTGATTATTTTGATTTAACCGAAGAGGAAACGGAAAGCCTGATCGAAGCAGCGTCTCTAAAACAGGAAAAATCGGTGGATATCCACCAGTTTACCCGTCAGATCACGCAGACTTTTTCTGAAGCAGAGCGCATCCAACTCATTGAAATGTTGTGGGAAGTGGCTTATGCCGATGGCGTGTTGCATGATTATGAAGCGAATTTATTGCGCCGGGTTGGCGGCCTCATTCATGTCAGTGATAAAGACCGGGGGGATGCGCGGCGCCGGACCTTGGAAAAACTGGGGATAGAGGTTAAGTAACAGACCAAGACGGCCGCGCGCCGCATGACGGCCCTGCTTGCGCGCACTGGGCCGGGTCCGCATTTTCAGTGAATCAAAAGGCCATCCATGCCTGACGTTAAGATTATGGAGAAAGAATGACCTATTTAGTTATTGATGCCTGTATCAAATGCAAACTTATGGATTGCGTTGATGTCTGTCCTGTTGATTGTTTTTATGAGGGTGAAAACATGTTGGTGATCCATCCTGATGAGTGCATCGATTGCGGCGTGTGCGAACCTGAATGCCCAGTGGACGCGATTGTGCCCGACACCGAGGATGACGACAGCGGAAAATGGCTGGCCATCAACACGGAATATGCCGCAAAGTGGCCGAATATCATCGTGAGTGGGACGCCGCCTGAAGACTCTGATAAATATACCGATGAAAAAGGTAAATTTGAGAAGTATTTCAGTGAAAAACCCGGAAAAGGCAGCTAACGGTCAGACGCATTGTTAACAAGTCCGCGTATTAAAAGCGCCGCAATCTGGGTTTTATGAGTATTCATTGGCGTTTACCACCATAGCGCCGACGAGCGGGATTGGTTTTTGCCGGATTTTGTGATATATACCTCACTTATGGTTTGAACCGGTGTGGCTTATCGCTGAAGGAAATCGGCGGATTATGATCGACGTTTTCCGCGTATGAGAGCGCCTCATTCTCGACAGTGAATTGAATGTGAGGGTGTGGCGTCAGTTTTGCATTCAGATCAGATGTGTTGAGCCCGTTTTGAGAGGAACGGGGGCTAGGTGTTAAGCGCCGCCTTGAGTGAGTTGTATTTTCACGAATGGTGAAGATTTTTAGAGGGCGCCGCCTTAAGTGGTTCAATTAAGTCGGGAAGAACGGAAGCGTTCGACCTTTTATGCGGGGCGCGCGCCTGGGGGCAGTGTAAAGAAGAGAGTGAGAGATGACGAAGAAACAAGCGGCCAAGAAAAA
>JAJFIM010000498.1 GCA_021774995.1 Alphaproteobacteria bacterium
GTTCTCTATACTTTGATGGCTGCCGGTGCGCCAGAGATCCGCCTCGTCAATAGAACGCGGGCTAAAGCGCAAGAATTGCGCGCTGCGCTGGCAAAGGGTGCAAAGAGTATTGTCCATGTATGCGATTGGGAGGCCCGGACAGAAATTTTAGAAGGCGCGAATCTACTTGTAAACGCCACATCTCTTGGCATGGAAGGTCAGGCGCCTTTGGACTTAAATTTAAAGGCGCTTGATCGCGGCGCATTGGTGACCGATATTGTATATGCGCCCCTGATGACGCCTTTATTAAAAGCGGCTCAGGCGCGGGGAAATAAAATTGTTGACGGTTTGGGTATGTTGATTCATCAGGCCCGGCCCGGATTTGAGGCTTGGTTTGGCCGCGCACCGGAAGTCACGGATGAATTGCGCACGTTTTTGTTGATGGAAGAATGAGGTGCGCCCGTGATTAAAATCGGTCTTACCGGTTCCATAGGGATGGGGAAAACGCGCACCGCGGCCCTCTTTAATGAATTGGGCGTGCCGGTCTATGACGCCGACGCTGCCGTTCATAAGCTCTATGCCAAAGGCGGGGCCGGTGTTGCGCCAGTAGCCAAGTTATTTCCCACGGTGGTGGTGGATGGCGCAGTGAGCAGGGAGCGCCTGGCGCGCATTGTGCTCGGCGACAAAGCAGCGCTGGAGCGTCTGGAGGGGGTGGTTCATCCCCTGGCGGCGCAGTGTCAAAAAGAGCGCTTGGCAAAGTTGGCCGCTGAGGGGGCGGAAATGGTGGTGCTCGATATACCGCTTCTGTTTGAAAAAGAGCGTCAAAGCAATGTAGACATTGTCGTGGTGGTCAGCGCTTCGCCGCAAATTCAACGCGAGCGCGTGTTGCAAAGAGCGGGCATGGATGGTGCGAAATTGAACGCAATACTGGAGCGACAAATTCCCGACGCCGTTAAGCGCAAGAAAGCAGACTACATTGTCGAAACCGATAAAGGCGTAGAAGATGCGCGCGAACAGGTAAAAAAAATTATAGCCGATATTCGGGCGCAAAATCGCTGATATTTATGTGAGAAAAAATCTATCAATGAGCGTGTGTTTCGGCTTAGATTCGCAACAAGGACTTTGCAAATTATAGTCCTGACCTGAGTTAAAAGCGGTTCAAAAACAGGGCCGGGATTCGAGATAAAAAAGCTGGAAACACAAATGCGCGAAATTGTGCTTGATACGGAAACCACGGGACTTGACCCTACAGATGGACACCGGGTCGTAGAGATTGGGTGTCTGGAATTGATCAACCACGTTCCGACCAGCAAAGTCTTCCACGCATATGTGAATCCGCGCCGCTCAATGCCTGACGGTGCCTTTGCGGTTCACGGCCTGTCAGAAGAGTTTCTTCAAGATAAACCTCTGTTTGCGGATATTTGCGACGCCTTTATCGCGTTCATCGCCGATGCGCCCTTAGTGATCCACAATGCCGGGTTCGACATGAAGTTTTTGAATGCGGAATTGGAGCGCGTGGGCGGGACGAAATTACCTGCAAGCCGGGCGATCGATACACTCAGGCTGGCGCGTAAGAAATATCCAGGCTCCCCTAACTCACTGGACGCGCTGTGCCGGCGCTTTGGCGTCGATACGGCAAGGCGGGAAAAGCACGGCGCGCTGATCGATTCTTATCTCTTGGCCGAGGTTTATCTGGAGCTTATCGGCGGGCGTCAGCCGGACTTAGATCTTGCCCCCAAATCTAAAAACCCTCCAGAGACCGCGCCTGCCGCGCCGCTGGAAAAAAATGAACGTATGAGAACGCTCGCCCCATTGATCACGCAAGACGAGCGCCGGGCGCACCAGGCGTTTATCGCCGCAAAATTAGGAGAAGGCGCCCTTTGGAGCCGTTGGGACAAAGAAGAAAAAGAGTGACGTTTTGCTTCCCGCGCCTTCCGGTGCGGTGGATTTAAGCGTTTCAGCTTTCAGCTTGCGCAACCTCGGCCTGTTTTTGTTGAGCCATCATTTGTTGTTGATAAAGCCCTACAAAATCGATGGGATCGATAAGCAACGGCGGAAATCCGCCATCGCGCGTCGCGTCCGCCAAAACGCGGCGCGCAAAGGGAAAGATGAGCCGGGGGCATTCAACCAGCACGATCGGTTGGAGCTGTTCTTCCGGAATATTGGTCATTTGAAACAGGCCGGCATAGACCAGCTCGGCGATGAAAACCGTATCTTCTTCTTTTTTTGCCGTGGCGGAAAGCTTCAATTGAACTTCGAATTCGGTATTAGAACGGCGATTGGCCTGTACATCGACAGATACATCAATTTTTGGCCCGTCCTTGACCGCATTGAGAGAATCGGGTGCGGAGGGGTTTTCAAAGGAGAGATCCTTAACATATTGAGCCAGGAGACGTAATTGTCCTTGAGCTTGCGCGGCGGCGGCGCCATTCCCGCCAGAACCATTTTGAGGGGACTGATTATCTGTTTGATTTCCGGGTTCTGTTTTTGACTCTGACTCTGCCATGAAAAGGCACTCCTCACCTTAAAATCGGGGTTTTTCGCGGACCGGGTTCCGTGGCTATCATGTCCGGGCGTGGGAAACAAGGCGGGGTGTTGTTCTGGCTTCGAAGAAGGATTATGTAGGACATAAGGCGGGCGGCGCTTGACAAGCGGTAGACCTGGCTGCCGGACAGAGGTAAGCTTCTGTTGACGCCATGGATATACACTTAAAACGCGGGATCTTCTGAGAACCGGATTTGGCGTTTATTGGCTATCGCTCTTGTTTGAAAGGTTAACCGGGATATGACCTTCCCGTTTCTTGATATTCTTCTTCTGGCGATGATTGCGGCTTTTATCATCTTGCGCTTGCGGAGCGTTCTAGGGCGTCGCACGGGAAATGAGCGACCGCCGCGCAACCCCTTTTCCCATCGCAAAACATCTCATTCGGGCCCTTCCGGGGACGCGGACTCAAATGTGGTAAATCTGCCTGGCGCGCGCGGGGAAACGTCATCGGCGCCGCAACCTAAGATTTTTGAGAAGATCGCTCCCGAAGGCTCTGCGCTGGCCAAGGGGCTTATGGACATTCAGCTTGCCGATCGGCGGTTTGAACCGGCCAGCTTCATTGAAGGCGCTAAAACAGCGTATGAAATGGTCATCACGGCCTTCGCCGCCGGGGATCGCAAAATCTTGCAGCCCCTCCTCTCCAAGGATGTTTATGTGAGTTTCGATCAGGTGATTTCAGAACGCGAGAAAAGCGGCGTCAGCGTTGAATCGAATCTGGTGAGCATCGAAAAAGCGGAATTTGTGGAAGCGACGTTGCGTGAACGTATAGCCGAGATCACAGTTAAATTCATTTCAGAAATTATATCGGCCACAAAAAACGCCGAGGGCGCCGTTATAGAAGGCGATCCTATTTCGGTGCGGCGGGTAACGGATGTGTGGACA
>JAJFIM010000499.1 GCA_021774995.1 Alphaproteobacteria bacterium
ATAATCCCCAAAAGGGCAAGCCTGGGGCCAAGGCGCAAGAACGCCTAGACGCAGCCAGTGAAAAAGCGGAAGCGGCGGCCGCGGCGCCGGCGCAAGAAGCGCCTGCCGAAGGCCAAGCTGCGGAAGCTTAAATATTTTGCAAGCTGCTGGAGGCGCGGCGTCAATGATGAAGGCGAGCGAGGATACGCGGATCTGTCTTGGCGAGATCACTGGCGCGCGCGGGTTGCGCGGAGAGATGCGTCTTCGCTGTTATGCCGATGATCCGGGCGGTCTTGGCCAATATAGCGCTTTCGAGACGCAAACAGGCCGGGAGCTTGTGATTGAGCAGGTGAACGTGAAAGGCGGTCGGTTAAGTTTTCGGGCGCGCGGCGTGACGAGCCGTGAAGCGGCCGAGGCGCTCAAAGGGACTAAGCTCTATGTGCCCCGGTCCGCGCTGCCGGAGCCTGGGAGGGATGACTTTTACCACGCCGATCTCGTTGGTCTTGAGGTGAAAGATGGTGACGGCGCGCGGATAGGCCGCGTGGCGGCGGTCCATAATTTTGGCGCAGGGGATCTGCTGGAGGTTCTCCCCGTTGGTGAAAATGAGAAAAATGCGAGCTTTTTTGCGCCATTCAACCGGGAAGTTGTGCCGGTGATTGATGTTAAGGGCGGGTGGCTCACACTCCTTGCGCCGCCGGGATTGCTTGAAAGTCCGAAAGAAGAGGCGGCGTCATGACGCCGGAACCTCAAATCGGAAGCACGCCTTGGCGCGCCAGCGTTTTAACCCTCTTTCCGGAGATGTTTCCCGGCCCGCTTGGGGCGTCCCTGGCGGGCAGCGCGTTAAAAGAGGGGATTTGGGCGCTGGAAACGGTGGACATTCGGCGCTTTGCGCGCGATAAACACCGCGCGGTGGACGGCAGTCCCTCTGGCGGGGGGCCAGGCATGGTGATGCGCGCCGATATTCTGGGGCGGGCGGTTGACGCGGCGCATGGCGCTGACGATCCCCGGCCGCTGATTTATCTCTCGCCGCGCGGCGAGCGTTTGACTCAAAGCCTGGTGCGGGAGATCGCCTGTGGGCCGGGTCTGGTTGCGGTGTGTGGCCGTTTCGAAGGGATCGATGAGCGCGTGATCGCCGCGCGCCGCGTCCGGGAAATATCGGTCGGCGACTATGTTTTGTCGGGGGGCGAGGTGGCGGCGTTTAGTCTTCTGGACGCCGCCGTGAGAATTTTGCCCGGCGTTGTGGGCGCGCCCGCTTCGCTGAATGAGGAGAGTTTTGAACAGGGGTTGTTGGAATACCCCCAATATACGAGGCCTCAAAGCTGGGAAGGGATGGAGATCCCCGCCGTTTTGAATTCCGGCCATCACGCCAAGATTAAGGCGTGGCGGCGGGCCCAAGCAGAGAAGATTACAAAAATGCGGCGTCCCGATTTGTGGACGTCATACCAAGCCGCGCATGACGGAGTGCGCAAGAAGGACGGGTGAACCCATGACCAATATTATCGAAGAGCTGGAACAAGCGCACATCGCCGAACTGACGGCGGAAAAGAAAATCCCCGACTTTCAGCCCGGCGATACGCTGCGGGTTAATGTCAAGGTGAAGGAAGGCGCGCGCGAGCGGGTGCAGGCTTTCGAAGCGGTCTGTATAGGGCGCTCAGGCGGCGGCCTTAATTCTAGTTTCACCATGCGTAAAATTTCTTATGGCGAGGGGGTGGAGCGCGTTTTCCCGCTTTACAGCCCGATGATCGAATCAATCGACGTGTTGCGGCGCGGGGATGTGCGGCGCGCCAAACTCTATTATTTACGAGGGCGCCGGGGTAAATCGGCGCGGATTACCGAAAAGCAGGACTGGCGCCGGCTTAAAGAAAAAAAAGCCGCCGCCGCAGCGACTACGGCGACTGCACCGCAGCCCGTAGCGGCCAGCGATGCCGAGTAAAGCGCTCTTTAAAGTAGCGCGCCGCGCTTAAAGAAACGCCCTCCCAAAGGCGCTGTTTTTTAGCGTATCCTCAAGGCGCGCCCCATAGCGGTTTAGCCGCATATTGGTGAGAGAACGGATATGGCAGGACAAACGCTCTACGACAAAATCTGGGATGCGCATTTGGTGGATGCGAGCGCCGGCGGCATGGCGTTGATCTATATTGACGTGCATCTCACGCATGAAGTCACCACGCCTCAAGCCTTTGAAGGATTACGTCAGGCGGGACGCTCCGTGCGCCGCCCCGATCTCACCTTGGCCGTGGCCGATCACGCAATTCCCACAACTGACCGCAACGCGCCGGTGGAAGACGCGCAAGCCGCGCTGCAACTCGAAACGCTGGCCGCCAACACGGCTGAATTCGGCATTGAATATTATGACGGGCATGACATCCGCCAAGGCATCGTTCATGTGGTTGGTCCCGAACAGGGATTGACCCAGCCCGGCATGACGATTGTGTGCGGCGACAGTCACACCTCGACCCACGGCGCGTTCGGTGCGCTGGCCCACGGCATCGGCACGTCGGAAGTGGAGCATGTGCTCGCCACTCAAACGTTGATTGCGCGCAAAGCTAAAAACATGCGCGTCACTGTCAACGGCGCACTGGCGCCCGGAATCACGCCCAAAGATATGGCGCTCGCCATTATCGGCAAAATCGGCACGGCCGGGGGCACCGGACATGTGATCGAATATTCCGGCGCGGCAGTGCGCGCGCTCAGCATGGAAGGGCGCATGACCTTATGCAACATGACCATCGAAGCGGGCGCCCGCGCCGGCCTCATCGCGCCTGATGAAATTACTTTCGCCTATTTGAAGGGCCGCCCCCGCGCGCCAAAGGGCGCGGCGTGGGAAGCGGCGCGCGCCTATTGGCGTGGCCTGGCCTCGGATGACGCGGCGGTTTTCGACCGGCAAATCGTGATGGATGCAGCGGACATCCCGCCGCTTGTGACCTGGGGCACCAGTCCGGAAGACGTGGCGCCGATTACGGGCGCCGTGCCTGATCCGGCCCAAGAGCGCGATCCCGACAAGGCGCGCGCCATGCGCCGGTCGCTTGACTATATGGATTTGCAACCCGGCGCCAAGATGACAGACATTAAAATAGACCGGGTGTTTATCGGATCGTGCACCAATAGCCGCATCGAAGATCTGCGCGCCGCCGCCGCCATTGTGAAGGGGCATAAAGTGGCCTCCCATGTGGGCGCGATGGTGGTGCCGGGATCGGGACTGATTAAAGCCCAGGCGGAAGAAGAGGGGCTTGATAAAATTTTTCTTGATGCGGGATTCGAATGGCGCGAGGCGGGGTGTTCCATGTGTCTGGGCATGAACCCCGACCGCTTGGCGCCGGGCGAGCGATGCGCGTCCACCTCGAACCGCAATTTTGAAGGCCGTCAGGGTAAAGGCGGGCGCACCCATCTGATGAGCCCGGCCATGGCGGCGGCGGCGGCCATAAAAGGCGCTTTTGCCGATGTGCGCGAGTGCAAGTTAGGTTAAAGGTTTCCCATGAAAAAATTCACGACCCTCACCGGTATCGCGGCGCCTTTGCCGATGGTCAATGTTGATACCGATAAAATCATCCCGGCGCAGTTTTTGAAAAGCATCGGACGCGAGGGCTTGGGCGAGGCGCTGTTTTTTGACATGCGTTACCTGCCCGACGGATCTGAAAATCCTGATTTCGTGCTCAACAAGCCGGCCTATCGCCAGGCAAAGATTCTTATCGCCGGTGATAATTTCGGCTGCGGCTCCAGCCGCGAACACGCCCCTTGGGCGTTGGCGGATTTTGGAATCTCATGTGTGATCGCGCCGGATTTTGCCGACATCTTTTACAATAATTGTTTCAAAAACGGCATTCTGCCCATCAAAATTGACAAAGAAACATGGGAAAAATTATTAGATGACGCCGTGCGCGGCGCGAACGCCATGATCACGGTGGATTTGGAAGCGCAGGAAATCCGCGGGCCGGACGGCGGCGTGGCGACATTCGATGTCGATCCCTTTCGCAAAGAATGCCTGCTCAATGGCTGGGACGATATTGATCTGACACTGCAAAAAAGCGCGGCGATTGACGCCTTTGAGAAAAAGCGTGTCACAGCATGGCCTTGGGCCGCGCCAGTTGACGGTTAAAAAAGCCATGACGAAAAACCCTAAACTCCTTCTTTTAGCGGGCGACGGCATCGGCCCCGAAGTGATGAATGAGACGCGCCGCGTGATTCAGTGGCTCAGCGCCGCGCGGGGGCTTGATTTCGATGTGGATGAAGATCTGGTTGGGGGCTGCGCTTTTGACGCCCACGGCCATCCGGCGCCGCCCGCCGTGATTGCCAAAGCTTTGGCGGCGGACGCGGTGTTGCTCGGTGCGGTCGGCGGGCCGAAATGGGCCGGGGTTGATTATGCCCGCCGGCCCGAACAGGGCTTGCTTGATTTGCGTAAAAAACTGGGCCTGTTTGCGAATTTGCGCCCTGCGCTGTGTTTTGACGCGTTGAAAGACGCCTCCAGCTTGAAGCCGGATGTGGTGAGCGGGCTTGATATTTTGATTGTGCGCGAACTCATTGGCGGAATTTATTTTGGCGAACCGGCAGGCATTGAAGACCTTGGGGGCGGACAGCGCCGCGGCGTCAACACGCAAGTTTATACGACCGAAGAAATCCACCGGGTCGCCCGGGTGGCTTTTGATCTGGCGGGCAAGCGCGACGGCCGCCTGACGTCGGTGGACAAGGCAAACGTCATGGTTTCGGGTCTTTTGTGGCGCGAAGAAGTGCAAAAGATCGGCAATAAAGAATATCCAGACATTCAGCTTGATCATATGTATGCGGATAATTGCGCCATGCAATTGGTGCGCGCGCCCAAACAATTTGACGTTATTGTCACCGATAATCTGTTTGGCGATCTGTTGTCTGATGCGGCCGCCATGCTGACGGGCTCTTTGGGCATGTTGCCGTCGGCATCACTTGGCGCGCGCGATGAAAGCGGCCGGGCGCATGCGCTCTATGAGCCGGTTCACGGCTCTGCGCCCGATATTGCGGGGACCGGAAAAGCCAACCCCATCGCCATGATTTTGAGTTTCGTGATGGCCCTGCGCTATAGTTTTGATCGGGCGGTGGATGCTGATTTGATCGATAAGGCGGTGCATAATGTGCTCGCCCAAGGGTTGCGCACGGGCGATATCGCGGGCGGCGGTGAAACGCCGCTCTCTACAGCGGCAATGGGCGATGCAATTTTAAGCGAAATGGAGGCGCTCAATTGACCTATAAAGTGGCTGTGGTCGGCGCGACGGGCAATGTTGGCCGTGAAATGTTAAACATACTTTCCGAGCGTAAATTCCCGGTGAGCGAAGTGGTCTCGCTCGCCTCGCGAAAGAGCCTTGGCAGGGAAGTTTCCTTTGGCGATCAGACGCTCAAAACCAAAGTGCTTGAGCATTTTGATTTTACCGGAACAGACATCGCTCTTTTTTCCGCCGGGTCGGCCGTGTCCGCCGAGTGGGCGCCTCAAATCGGCGCGAAGGGCTGCGTGGTGATCGATAACTCGAGTTGTTTTCGCATGGACCGGGATGTGCCGTTAATCGTGCCGGAGGTGAATGAATCTGCGCTGCGGGGTTATGGGGAAAAAAATATCATCGCCAATCCAAATTGCTCAACGGTCCAACTCGTGCTGGCGTTGAAGCCTTTGCATGATGTGGCGCGCATCAAGCGCGTTGTAGTGGCGACCTATCAATCGGTGTCGGGCGCGGGCAATACCGCGATGGATGAATTGTGGACGCAAACGCGGGCGATTTTTGTAAATGATCCCGTTGAGCCGCAAAATTTCACCAAGCAGATCGCGTTTAACGTTATTCCGCATATTGACGTTTTTATGGAAGACGGCGCCACGAAAGAAGAGTGGAAAATGGCGGTCGAGACTCAAAAAATTCTGGACCCCGACATCGCTCTGACCGCGACCTGCGTGCGGGCGCCGGTTTTTGTCGGTCATGCGGAGGCGGTGAATGTCGAATTTCACGATCCCTTAAGCGAAACCCTGGCGCGCGAGATTTTGCGCGAAGCGCCGGGCTGCCTGGTGGTTGATAAGCGTGAAGACGGAGGCTATGTGACGCCGGTTGAATGCGTAGGAGAATACGCCACTTTTATCAGCCGCATCCGCAAAGATCCGACCGTTGAAAATGGTCTCCATCTGTGGGTCGTTTCAGATAATCTGCGTAAGGGCGCGGCGCTAAACGCCGTGCAGATCGCAGAAGCACTGGTGGATGGTCATTTGAACAATAAGGCGTGAACGCCATGAAACGCAAACTCACAGTGCTCAGTTTACTCATTGTGCTTGTGGCGGCTGCATTGGCGTGGCGCACATTGTCTGCTGCGGGGGTTTTTACCACGCTTGCGCCCGGACCTGATCTGAATTGCGAACGCATACCAGGCGCTCCGGGGGCGGAGGATATGGTCGTGGATCGGGCCAAGGGTATCGTTTATGTGTCGTCTTTTGATCGGCGGGCGGCCTCTCAGGGATCCGTAAAAGGCGCAATTTACCGGTTCTCTTTACAAGATCCCGCCGGCACGCTCACCGATATCACGCCGGTCACTCTGGAGAAGTTCGCCCCCCATGGCCTCAGTCTGTACACCGCGCCGGGCGGCGCGCAGTCTTTGTATGTCGTTAACCACGCAACCACTTGGAGCGAGGCCACGGATCTTTTCGGCAAAGGGCAGGTTGTTGAGATCTTTACGCTGGTCCCCAATGGCGTCGCCGTGCACCGGAAAACGGTGAGCGATCCAACCTTTTTTTCTCTCAATGACGTTGAAGCGGTGGATGAGAACCGGTTTTACGTCACCAATGATCACGGAAGCCGGCCAGGCGCGGCGCGGATGATGGAAGATTATGCATTGCTGGGTCAAGCCGGCGTGGTGTATTTCGACGGCGCGGCGGCAATACAAGTCGCCGATGGTTTGACTTACGCCAATGGGCTGCGTTTGAGCCCAGAAGGAGACACGCTCTATGTGGCGCAGACCACGGGGCGCGCGCTTGCGCTTTTTGACGTGGAGCGTTCCACCGGCGCGTTGAAACCAAAGGCGCGGATTTCTTTTTCCTTTGGACTTGATAACATTGATGTGGATGCGTCAGGAACGCTGTGGATCGCCGGTCATCCGAAACTGTTCGATTTCATCGCCCACGCAGCCGACCCGGCCCGTCTATCGCCCAGTCAAGTGGTCACTGTCGATTTAAGCGCCGGCGGCGCGCCGGAGATCGTAACGCAGCTTCTTGATAAAGGCGCGCTGCTTTCCGGCGCTTCCATCGCGCTGAGCCATGACGACAAAATGGTGGTGGGCTCTGTTTTTGGCCCTGATTTTCTGATTTGCGATTTGCGTTAAAAAAGGGGATGCTGCATCCCGCATTTGCCCTCGCTGCAATCGCATCTGTCTTTCAAGGAGAGATTTGACGTGCCTGAAATCATCCGCCCCCGCCGTTCGGTTCTTTATATGCCGGGCTCCAACGCCCGCGCTTTGGAGAAGGCAAAAAGCCTTCCCGCCGACGCGCTGATTCTGGATTTGGAAGATGCGGTGGCGCCTGACGCCAAAGATGACGCGCGCGCCCAGGTGTGCGCGGCGGTGCGCGAGGGCGGCTATGGGGCGCGGGAGATTATCATTCGGGTGAATGGACTGGATACGCCCTGGGGGCTGGAGGATGTCAGGGCCGCCGCCGCCGCCATGCCCCACGCCAGTCTCGTTCCCAAAGTGGATGCCGCCCATGGCGTCCAACAATATGAAGCTTTGATGAACGATCACGGCGCCGCGCCCGAGGTGCGCCTGTGGGCGATGATGGAGACCCCGCGCGCCATGCTGAACGCCCAAGGGATCGCCGCCAGCTCCGCCGAGCCCGGCTCCAGGCTGACGGCGTGGGTGATGGGAACGAATGACCTTGCCAAGGAATTGGGGTGCGCGCTCACGCCAGGCCGGGAGCCGCTGATTGCGCCGCTGGGGATTTGCGTGCTGGCGGCGCGCGCCTATGGGCTGGTTTTGATCGACGGTGTGTATAATAATATTCAGGATAAAGAAGGATTATCTGCTGAGTGCGGGCAAGGCCGCGATTTTGGATTTGACGGAAAAACACTGATACATCCCAGTCAAATTGAAACTTGCAATGAAATATTTTCACCGAATAAAGATGAAATTTCCTGGGCGCAAACTGTGATTGCGGCTTTTGACCATCCGGATAATGAAGGCAAGGGCGCACTGAAAGTGGATGGCCGGATGGTGGAGCGCCTGCATGCCGATAGCGCCCGGCGCACTGTCGCCATAGCTGAGGCGATTGCCGATATTACGGCGGCAATCGGTTAAGTGAGCGCCACTCATTTTAGGAGAGCTTGGATATGCAAATTTTTAAAAAGATACTTTTTGGTTTGGTTGGATTGATTGTTCTTTTGGCTGTGATCAGTCAGTTTTTACCCGGACAAGTTCATGTGGAGCGTGAAGTAACCATCAATGCCGCGCCTGAGGCTGTGTTTGTTCACATCAATAATTTCCGAAAATTCAATGAATGGTCGCCCTGGGCGCCGCGCGACCCTGAGGCCAAATATGTATTTGACGGTCCGGAAGACGGCGTTGGAGCGCGTATGACTTGGACCAGTGATCACCCGCAAGTGGGCAGTGGAACGCAGGAAATTATCGAAAGCGCGCCTTATTCTCTGGTGCGCACATCGCTTGATTTTGGACAAGACGGTCAGGCTGTGGCTTTTTTTAACATCAGTGCGCAAGACGCCGGGTCCAAAGTCGTCTGGGGTTTTGATAGTGATCTGGGGCGCAATCCCATCGCCCGTTTTATGGGGTTAAAGTTTGATGATTGGATCGGCGCCGATTATGCGGCGGGGCTGGCCAACTTAAAAGTATTGGTTGAGGCTGGCGCGCAGATGGATGGAAGCCAAGAAATGCCATGAGTAAAACCAATCCTGGAAATTATTTCGAAGATTTCGTCCTTGGTCAGAACATCGCGCACGCAACCCCGCGCACCATAACACACGGCGATGTTGCGCTTTATACCGCGCTCACCGGCAGCCGATTTGCCCTGACGTCTTCTGATCCATTCGCCAGAAGTCTAGGGTTGGCGCGGGCGCCGGTGGATGATTTTCTGGTTTTTCATATGGTCTTTGGTAAAACCGTCCCTGACGTCTCGCTCAACGCCGTGGCCAATCTGGGCTATGCCGAGGGGCGGTTTCTTGCCCCCGTCTTTCCCGGAGACACCCTTAGCGCGGTTTCAGAAGTGATCGGGCTCAAAGAAAACCGGTCCGGCAAGACCGGAATCGTCTATGTGCGCACCACAGGGTCAAATCAAAACGGCGAGAGGGCGCTGACTTATGTGCGCTGGGTGATGGTCAATAAGCGCAATCCGGCGTCGACGGCGCCCGCGCCCCACGCGCCCGATCTGGCGCCGGCGGTGAGCGCGGCCGATCTCGCATTGCCCCAGGATTTGAATTTCACTCATTATGACGCGTCTCTTGCGGGCAGTCCCCATCTATGGGGCGATTACCTTGTGGGAGAGCGCATCGACCACGGCGATGGCATGACCGTAGAAGAAGCCGAACATGCTTTGGCGACGCGCGCCTATCAGAACACGGCGCGGGTGCATTTCAACCAGTTCACGGAATCGAAAGGCCGTTTTGGCCGCAGGCTGATCTATGGCGGCCATGTGATTTCACTTGCGCGGGCGCTGTCTTTTAACGGATTGGGGAACGCGCAAAAAATACTGGCGTTGAATGGCGGCGCCCACGCAGCGCCGCTTTTTGCGGGCGACACCGTGTTTGCCTGGACGGAAGTGCTGGACGCAGCCGATTTAAAAGGCCGCGCGGATGTGGGCGCCCTGCGTCTGAGATTGGTGGCGACGAAAGACCGCCCTTGCGCTGATTTTCTCTATAGGGACGCTGAAGGCTCATATGATCCCAGCGTCATTCTTGATCTTGATTATTGGGTTGCGCTGCCGAAATGAGAGTGCGTCTTTTTTACCGTACTCTGCATTGAACCTGGCATTTATCGACGCCATCGGCGCCCGCATCGCACAGACCCAATTCAAGATCCACCGTTCCCTGACGCTGCGTCACCATCTTATTGCGCATAGATCCGCTGCCCAGCGCGGCGCAATCGCCGGAAAGACTTCTGCAAGGGGTATCCATGGCGCTTCCCAATGGTGAGGCGTCATCGCCAGTGTGCTTGGGCGAAAGTGTGATCAGCGTGGCCTCGCACTGGCCCGACACATATGTCGGCCTGCCGTCCGTGCACAATCCCTCCACCACATAGGTCAGCGCGGCGGGCAGCGCGCCCGCCACCTTGACATCGGCCCTTTCTCCATACGCGATGGACACCTGGCATGTTTCCACCCCTTTTGGGCATTCCCCGTCATCCAGAATCATGACGGAGATCGGGCCGCAGGTGCGGTTGTAAAGGTGAAGCGCTGAGGACGGCGTTTCATCTTGCGCCTCCGCCACTGGCGAATACGCCATGAAAGTCAGCGCAATCAGCGCCAGAATGGCGCGCTGTGCGGGCGAGAAAAAATAGGTCAGAGGCGATCTCCTTGTTATGACGTCAAGGCCTTGATGGATGAGGATACACCCAATGACTTACGGAAGCGGTAACAACTTAACGCGAGTGGGCCGTGAGGGCTTATTAAAGGGGCGGGGCGCGGGAGACGTGTTTTTCTCCCTTGAGGCGCACGTCTCATAATGTCATAACAAAGGCGATTCGGAGCGTTGGCGGGTGATTCACTCCTTCCCTGTCTCTTTCATGAGATGCGAGTCCCGAGAACCAGCGCCTTTGAGAAGTGACGATCATGAAATGAGATTCACCCGTTTTCTGAGGAAGTGACATCCATGGCGCAACCCTCTTCTGACAGATCGCGGCCGTTGTCGCCCCATATGCAGATTTATCGCTGGCCCGTGACCATGGCGACTTCTAT
>JAJFIM010000500.1 GCA_021774995.1 Alphaproteobacteria bacterium
TCCAGACCGCGCGTGGTTTCCTGATAGCTTTTACGCGAAGACATGGCGCTCAGCCATGCGCGGATGCGCGTGCACTCGGCGGGCATGCTGACACCAAAAATTTCTTCGTAAGCGGCAAAGCGCTCCAGGAAGGGCGAGTAATGCGTATCCACCAGAGATATTTTCTCGCCGAACCAGAATGGCCCGTCGCTTAGTTTGCGCAACGCTTCAGTTTCTATAAACCGGAATGCGTCTTCGAGCTTTGCTACGGCCGCCCCTTTCTTCGAAGGGTCCTTATGGGTCGCGGAAAGCTTGAAACTCGCGGGGAGATAATATGCATCGCAATAATGCATCCAGATCCGCGCCTCAGCGCGCGCAAAAGCCCCGGCGGGCATCAGCGCGGGTTCGGGGAACACTTCTTCCAAATATTCGTTGATCACCGCAGATTCGTATATCGTCCGGCCTTCATGGCGTATGACCGGCACTTTGCCGTATGGCGATATTTCATCAAACCAGTCGGGTTTGTTCGACAAGTCTACTTCCGTCAGCGTGAAGTCGATGTCCTTTTCTATCAACACCATGCGGGTGCGTTGGGCAAAAGGACAGGCGGCGTAACTGATGAGTTCAAGTTTCGACATGGGATTACCAGATCCTTGTTGTACTTCCGTATTATCAGTCTAGCCTATTTCGCGATCGCAAGGCTAAGGTTTTTGCGCGCGAGGGCCTCAGGACGCAAAATTACGGATACGCGCCTTGACCTGCCGCCATGCCTGGCCCGGCCCTTCAGGCACCGGCCCCGGCGCGGTGCGCCGCACCACGATTCCGGCAAGCGCGATCAGCCCATTGACAACGCCGATCAAAACAAACGGCGCCCAAGGGGCGATAGAGTCAAACAATCGCCCGCCAATCGTCCCCGAAAGGATTATGCCGATAGCGCCCACAACATTAAACATACCCACCACGGCGCCGCGCTCGGCGCGCGGAGCTTCCTGCCCGATAAGCGTCGTGGCGCCAAAAAAAGCGCTCATCTGACCAATGCCCAGCATAATAAAAAATGGCGTCGCGCTGGATGACAGAGGATCCACCACAAACATAGTGCCGCCATAACCAATGCACGCCATTGTCATGCAAAAAACAATACCGGACACGCGATTGATTCGATCAAGAATTAAACCCATAAAAGGCGCCCACACTAACGCCGCAGTTTGCGTCAGGGCAAAAAGCATTGCGCCTTTGCCGGCTGCCTCCAGATCCCCAAAACCTTGGTTGTGCGCGGCGACGGAGCCCCAAACAACCGTAAATGTTCCGGTGATGACAAGGTCGCTCCGCGCGACAAAGGCGGAGGCGTAAGCCAGCGCGATGCGTGGGTTCTTTCCATGCGCCAAACCGCTGCGCAGCAAAGTTTTAATTGGCGGACGCTCATGGCGTTTTGTGATTGTGCCGCCTTTAAGGCCGAAGCGGATAATCAACACGTTGATCAAGCACATAGCCACAACCGCCCAATGCATCGCCCGCCCCGCCCAAAGGTGATCCATGCCATTGGCTTCCAAAACCGCTGGAAAAATCCGGCCAAACACAACGGTAATGACCACAACGCCCAGGCCATTCATAATGCCGACCATAGCAACCATCCGGCCACGCGACTGCTCGGCCGGATAATCCGCCACAATGGTCCCCAGCATGCCGATTGCCGCTCCAATGCCCACGGCGTAAAGAATTCTGTACAGCGTCAGATCGGTTAACGAGGTGGATAAGGGATAGAGAAAATATGCCGTGGCCATCACAAGCATGCCAATAATAAATATGGGGCGCCGTCCGATGCGATCAGCGGCAACTCCCACGGCGCCAAACATCAAAATCTGGATGACTTCCGTCCAAACGACCAGATTGCCATTAATCGTTCCAAAATCTTTGCGCGGAATATTAAGATTGGCCCCTAAGACATAATTCGTTCCGACCGTGACAAAGACAAGAAGGCCAATGGAAAAAAAGGAGACGACAACCAGGGACCACCCATTTAACCGGCTAATGCCCGGCGCGAGGGGAAGCCCCAGAATTGAAGCCCCAGCGTCAATCTGTTCATTGGAACTCTTCGCATCTGTCATGAATTTTCCCCAATAGGCCGCATTTGCAAATCCCAACCGTTATTGCAGCATGACGCCCTCGTATCCAGTGCAGAAAATTATGTGTACCACAGATTAGACCAATCTTAAGGGCGCGACCAAAAAGCCGCACCCCTAGATGGCTCTCGCGGGTGGAGACCATCCGGTCACGAAAGAGGGGGCCATACTAACGCCGCTGGGAACCCCTCATTTGGTCTCAGGGCCGTCTTCTACTTGAACGCCGGGTTTGGCGTAGGAAAGATAATCTTGCGTGATCTGATTAAGGCCCGCCGACAAGTCCATGGCCTTCTCGCCGGCGCTTGATCCAAATAATTCGCGCAAAGCCACGTCCCACATATTGCGCATATTGGGATAAACGCCCTTTTCCACGCAGGCGTCATAGGCCGCATCAAGGAGATGTGAGCGCGCATCGATAAACGTTTCAAATGCGCTGCGTATTTGATCGCGATTACTCACCGCCATGATGTCGCCTCTTCTCTGACGCGGGGGCCGCCGGGAAGAGTATACTACGGTGATCGCGCCTCCCCGTGAAGGGCAATCAACTTTTAAATGAGAATAATTGAAAATGTAGTGTAAGTGAAAAACGCTTTTTAAAGAAGCCCGGAGATGGTTGTGAACGTGCCGGAGACTTTGCCTCCCAAAGTGCCTGTCACCACAATGATCGCCACAGCGATGCCGGCGACGATAAGGCCGTATTCCATTGCCGTCGCGCCGCTCTTATCGCGCACAAGGCGGATAATTTTTTTACCCATCAAACAAACTCCCTCTTACACGCTAAACGCCATAGTTTCTTCTCGCTTTCTCACGAGCCAGTGCGACACTAACTCACAAAAGCTGAACGAAGCTTGAAGTGAATATTTTGAATCTCTTTCAAATTTTCATCATTCCGTGCGCCGCCATTGTCCTTTTTTGCAACACCTCAAAACACAAGGGCCGCCGTCATGGCGATCGCGCCGTCTTGCCGGATGGCCCAGAGATCCACTGCATTTTGTCCCGCAGCGCGCTTTCCGGCCAAATCAAAGGGAGCGTCGTCAAACAGCGGCGCGTGAGCGCGGCACGTGAACGAGGCGGGTGCTTTTTCAGGATAGATCCGCAAAGCCTCGGTGATAAGAAGAAGCGCAATATAAGGACCTTGCACAACCAATCCCGGATAGTGTTCGACCTCTTGGGCAAACGGGCGATCAAAATGTATGCGATGGCCATTAAAAGTCAGCGCGGAAAATCGAAAGAGGGCAACGGGATCAGGCTTGAAAGACCGGCGCCACTCACACGCGGGCGGCGGCGTTGAGACAACCGCCGGGGCGGCCTCGCGCGGCGCCCCGCGATACAGGATGGTGCGCACTTCCCGCAGGGCCGTCCCGCCCTCAGCCTCCACCTTTTCGCTGATCTCAACAAAGACGAGACTGCCGGAGCGCCCGGTTTTCTCCGTAATTTTTGTTATCTCCCGTGTGCAAGTGAGTTCCTGACCCACGCGCAGAGGCGCTTCAAGCGTCACCTGAGACCCGGCGAACATCCGGTGCGGTAAGGGAATAGGTGGCGTAAATCCGCCTTTTTTGGGGTGGCCATCCAGGCCCAATTCCCGCCCTGGCGCGCGCGGCGCGAAATACATCCAATGCCAGCCGAACGGCAGCGGCGCGCCCACAGCGGGCCACTTCCCCTCTCCCCCTAACAGCGCATCCATTTGCGCCACGGAGCGGGGATCGACGACATCCCTTACGACCTCCCGGCGCCCCTTCCACTGTGAAAAAGGGGCTGTCACGGTCGCCAAAAGCCACTATGAAACAAAACACCCAAAGGCAAGAACTTAACCGTTTTTCTCCCCTTTGCTGATCTAAGCGCCGCATTCAGCCGGAAAATCTTACACATTTTACTTCTTCAAACTGGGTTTGAGGGATATAGGCTGATGATATTACCCTAATTTCCGTCGGCATAAGACTTGCTTTACACTTATATATAATATCATCAGCAGACTTGAGAGTCGTTATCGTCGGCATTTGGCGCCATAACCACGAAATTTAAGAACCGCTTCGCTGAGATACGCTTAAACAATAAGGCTTGTTTTGAGTGCAACGACATTACAGGTTTTGAGTGCAACAACATTACAAGTTGATGCTTAGGGACCGCTAGGAAAGACCAGTGAACCGCACGCCTCGCATTTCATTTATTGTGCCTGCCTATAATGCAGCCAGCACCTTGCCGAGGTGTTTGGAGGCGCTGACGAGTGACGCAGACGATCAGACCGAGATTATCGTGGTCGACGACGCCTCCCAGGATGACGGGGCGGAGCTGGCCCGAAAGACTGGGGTTAAAGTCATCTCGCTAAATACCAATTCGGGGCCGGGCATCACGAGAAATACAGGGGCGGCGCAGGCGCAAGGGAGAATTCTTGTCTTTGTGGACGCCGATGTCGCGATCCAACCGGGGACGGGTAAGCAGATTCTCTCCTTTTTCGACCACAACCCACTGGCGGCTTCTGTGTTCGGTTCTTATGATGATAGCCCCAGCGCCCCCGGCGCAGTCAGTCAGTACCGCAACCTGCTGCACCATTACGTCCATCAGGCCAGCCCTCAAAAAGCCTCCCATTTCTGGGGGGGATTGGGCGCCGTCAGAGCGTCGGCTTTCTGGGCTGTTGGCGGGTTTGCTAATTCAGGGCCTTTTTTTCGTAAAATCGAAGACGTCGAATTTGGCTATCGTCTGCGCGATCAGGGTTACAAAATCTATCTGGAAAAATCGATCCAGGGCAAACACCTTAAAGGCTGGTCTTTGTATTCTATGATTCGCACAGATGTCCTGATTCGGGCCCTGCCTTGGACCAAACTTGTCCTTGAACGAAAAATAGCCCCTACTGATTTCAGCCTGTCCTGGCGGCACCGCCTGTCTGTCCTTCTGTCAGGGGTGATCGCGCTGGCTC
>JAJFIM010000006.1 GCA_021774995.1 Alphaproteobacteria bacterium
ATTACTCCGCGCGCTGGATTTCCGGCGACGCCGCGCCCGGCGATGACGTCAGCGACGTCGCCTGGATGACATTGGGGCGCTTGCGCGATTATGAATTATGGGATGAAACCGAAAGGATCATCCGCCAAAGCGCCGCCAACACCCAGTAAGCATTACATGATCGGCTCGCGCTCGACGCGGGTGGTGACAGCCACAAGCTCGTCACTGCCCGCTGAATAAAAATAATAACGCTCTTCATAAAGAGTAACGTCAAAGCAGGGAATATTACCTGTTTCAAAATATTGATAACACGCCATGCCGTTCACCACTGACCACTGGCCAACCTCCTCCCAATCATGCGCCGCGTCATAAAGCTGGCCCGTGGCCGCCGTTTGCTCCGCCCAATCAGGCCGCCCATCAACATATTCGCCATAAAGCGTCGCGCCGTAAAGCAGATGCGTGACCTCGTCTGCGCTCAAACGCTGACCAACGGTCTCGGCTTGGGCCGGGAGGGCAAAGAGAAAAGCCAGGCATAGTACAAAACGTAAGACCATGAGCCCGATAGTGGGGCAAAAAAAAGATGGCGGCAACTGTCTTGGTTCTTTTCTCGTCATACTCACCCCTCTTCTCGCCCTTCCCGCGCACGCGGGAATCCAGGGAAACCTTGAGGCGTATTATTTTTTGCAATCCTTGATCAGGATTGCGCTGGATCCCGCATCAAGTGCGGGATGACGCGTGAGGGAGGAGTGGAAAGAACAAAGACACGCGTCAACGAAGGCAATACTGTCAGCACACCCCCGCTACCCAGTCCCAGCCCTATTCCGGCGGCGCAAACAGCTCCGGTGCGCTGCCGGGCAGGGATTCCACGTAAAGCGACTGACTGGGGAAGGCAAATCCTGAGCCCGCGCCCTCGACAATGTCTTTAATCTTATAGGCCAGCGTCTCTTTGATCTCCAACCACGCCCCCCAATCGGTCGTGCGGGTGAAACAATAGAGCATGATGTCGATGGAGCTGTCGGAAAAGGCGTCGATACGCACAAAGGTGGAAACTTCCGGCGGGTGGGCAAATTCATCATTGCCCAGAACGTAATCCTCGATGCCGTCGCGAATGGCGCGCACCTGATCGACGCTGGTGCGGTATTCCACGCCGATTTTCCAATAGATTCGCCGATGCGTCATAGCGCTGAAATTGGTCACTGCGTTATCGGAAAGCTGGGAGTTGGGTACGTAAACCGGCGCCTTGTCAAAACGGCGCACCATGGTGGAGCGGAAATTGATCTTCTCTACCGTCCCCTCCACCACGCCGTCGACCAGAATCCAGTCGCCGCGCTGAAACCGCCGCTCAATGATCACCAAGAACCCGGCGATAAGATTCTTGAACAGATCCTGCGCGCCCAAGGCAAGCGCCACGCCGAACAGACCCAGCCCGGCCAGGATGGGACCGACCTGAATGCCCCAAAGCTCCAAAATGGTGGCGGCGCCCATGAACATGAACAGCGCTTTGACGCCCCGGCGCGTCCAGTCCATCAATGTGGGCGTGAACGCTTTTTTGACGTTGCCAAGGGCTTCGGCCAGCGGGTCCACGGCCCGGTAAAGCGCCCAGAAAATCGCGTAGGCAACCATGGAGCGCACAATGTTGTCGGCCATGGACTGATAGACGCCCTCAAGTCCCAGCGCATTGAGGGAAAAGAACAGACCCAGAATAACGGGAATGAATGTCAGAGGGTCCCGAATGGCGTCGAAGATATGGTCGTCAAAAACCGTTTCCGTGCGCGCCACCAAACGGCTTAAATAACGGATCGCCGTATTGGCGAACAGACCGCGCAAGATCCAGAATATGAGAAAAATCCCCAGCGCCGTCAGAAGGTGCCCGACATTGATTCCAAAGGCCGTGGTCCGCCACACTTGGCTAACCAATTCCCAAAACGCACCCAATTCCGACTCAATCAATTCCATCTCTCTCAAACCATCATTTTTCATCGCGCGCGCAAAAGGGCGCAGACCGCCTCTAGCCCCGTGTTTTGCCTTAAGAATCACGCAACATCAAGATGCGAACGCCCGCGCCGATCACAGGCCCGCCGGACTTCAACTCCGCCCCCTTTTTACGCTATACTGACCCTAGCTGAAGATACGGGATCAGGAACCAATGAAACCCTTGACGATCGCCATCGCCCTTGGGCTCAGTATCGGCGGGATTGCCTATATGGAAAGCAAGCAAACGCCGGACCGGCCCACATCCGGCGAAATTGACCGCTATTTCACCTCCCCCCAAGCGTCTGTGGATGTCATCACGGATCTTTTAACATCTGAGGATTGGCGGATATTGGCCAGCTATTACGATCTGAGCGGGACGGACTTTGACGAAGAGAGCCTGTCGGACGGCGCGTTCTTCCTCAACGAGACCCGCCCGGAAGCCGCCCATCCGGCGGGCTTTTGGCGTTACAAACAACCCTTCGCGCCGGGTTATGCATATCTCTCGTCTAAAATAGTGAATGAGGACCAGATCGAAGTCACGGTGGTGATAGAGATCGATGAGGGCGGCGGCATGGTTCAGCGAGGGCTCGATACTTTCCGTCTCACCGCCCATCCGGAAGGCTATCAGCTCCTGCCAAAGGAGTGAGTGGGGCCACAAAGTTTTTTTTGCTTCGTGTCACTTGCTTTATAACCACCGCGTCATCCCGCACGTTACATGAGCTCAAAACCCATAGGTTTTTGATTAAGCGAATGTTAGATCCGGGATCCATAAATTTCCGGCTAAAAAAGCGCCATGGATCCCAGATAGCTCAGTTTGTCAGTCAAATCAAAGATTTGAAACAAACTGGCTTCTGGGATGACGGCGTTGATTCGTTAAATCATCTACTTCAAGTTTTACGTCAGAGGCGAAATCTGGATTTCAACCCTTCTGTTTTGCTGCCGTCCCATTGCGGTTGAATTGTCGGCAATGGGGGCGTTTTCCCCATATCCATTGACGATCAGGCGTTGGGCCATGACCTGACGCGATTGCAGATATTGCGCGACGCTTCCTGCGCGTTGCTGCGACAAGGTCATATTATAGCTGTCCGATCCGGTGCTGTCGGTATGACCGTCAACATTGACATATGTTTTCTCAAACTCATTGAGAAC
>JAJFIM010000051.1 GCA_021774995.1 Alphaproteobacteria bacterium
AAAGCAGCGCTTTGGCGGCGGGTGGTCTTCAGCATCTTGATTTCCAACACGGATGACCATTTGCGAAATCACGCCTTCCTTTATGAGGGGCAACAGGGCTGGCGCTTATCACCTGTCTATGACGTGAACCCCACACCCGTCGAAGTAAAGCCTCGCATTCTGTCAACAGCGATTGACCTTGATGACGGCACGGCCTCACTGGACTTAGCCCTATCTGTCCATAAGGAGTATGGCCTGAAAAAGAGTGAGGCCGAGCAAATCATCAAAGAAGTTGGCGAGGCTGTATCCAAGTGGAAAGACGTTGCCCAGGGAGTGGGAATTGGCAATGCCGAAATAAACAGAATGGCATCTGCTTTTGAGCATGATGATCTGGCGCGTGCACTTGCGTGAGTTCAGGCCTGCCGCTGCTTTTCGACAAAGTCTTCGAGGTCTTTATGAGCAAAGAATGTCCGCCTGCCAATTCTGACAGTAACCGGCCCGCGTCCCTTGTAAACCAGATCACGGAGCGCAGCGGGGCTAAGGGAGAGTAATGCTGAAGCGCCCTTGTAGTCATGCAATAGCTTATGTGTGTTCTCAGTCATAATGGCAGTATCGCCGATTGCGTTGAAAACAGCCCTCGCGCCAACCTCGTAAGCACCTAGCGCATAATAGGCTAACAAATACACAACACAATAAGCTAATATATATACGGCACAATAAGCTAATAAATGCTCGACATAATAAGCTAATTATGGTACAACATAATAAGCTAATAATTAAACGACCCGAAAAGGAATAGGGAATAAGCAAATGGCCACGCCCGCTGAAAAACTCGCAAGCTCACTGGAAGCTTTGCAAGCCTTGCAAAAGCAGGGCAAGAACGCCATCAGGTCCACAGATCTGACGCGGGCGCATCGTGAGCGGCTCACTAAAAACGGCTTTCTCAGTGAGGTCATGAAAGGCTGGTATATACCCGCCCGACCCGATGAAACAGCCGGGGAAAGTACGGCCTGGTATGCCTCCTATTGGGGGTTTTGTGCCGACTATCTATACGAGCGATTTGACGATAACTGGTGCCTGTCACCTGAACAATCTCTGGCCATTCTCACCGGCAATATGGTCGTGCCGACACAGCTCCTTGTCCGCTCTCCCAAGGCACGCAACAAGGTCACAGAATTTGTTCATGGAACATCTTTGTTCGATGTAACGGCCAAGCTTCCAGACAAAACTCAAATCATAACCATCGACGGGCTTCGCCTGTTCTCCATACCCGCAGCTCTGGTGGCAGCGGCACCTGCAAGCTATTCCCAAACTCCGGTTGAAATGAGAGCCGCTCTTGCTTCTGTACGAGACAGCTCGGAAGTTTTGGGCCTGCTCCTTGATGGTGGACATAGCACGATTGCCGGGCGGCTGGCCGGTGCCTTTAGGAATATCGGCAGAGAGCGCGTTGCCAATGATATTCTGGCAGCCATGCGTGCGGCAGATTACGACGTTCGCGAAGACGACCCCTTCGACACAACATTGCCCCCCATTGGCGACCGCCATGATCGCTCGCCAGTATCCCTACGCATCGAGCTCATGTGGCAGCAAATGCGCAAAGACATTATCGGCATGTTCCCGGAGCAGGAGGGCGCGCCGGATATCAAGACCTACCTCAGCAACGTTGATGAAATCTATGTAACCGACGCCTACAATTCCCTATCCATTGAAGGCTACAGAGTCAGCGCCGAACTTATTGAAAAAGTGAGACAAGGCGACTGGAACCCTGACGCCAACGAGCAAGACCGGGAACATCGCGACGCCCTTGCCGCGCGCGGCTATTGGCAAGCCTTTCAGAGTGTTCGTAAAAGTATAGAGGCTGTTCTTGGCGGGGAGAACCCCGGCAATATTGCTGACAAGAAACATCGCGACTGGTATCGGGAACTCTTTGGTCCAAGTATTACAGCCGGTATCCTCAAAGCCAGCGATCTGGCTGGGTATCGGAATATGCCGGTTTTTATTAGGCGATCAAAACATGTTCCACCGCCTGTCGAGGCTATGCGTGACGCCATGCCGACCTTCTTCAAGCTGCTTGAAAGCGAAACGGACCCGGCGGTGCGGATTGTTCTCGGCCACTTCATCTTTGTTTACATTCATCCCTACACAGACGGGAACGGACGTTTAGGCCGGTTTTTGATGAATCTGATGATGGCAGCGGGAGGGTATTCCTGGACAATCATACCTGTCGAGCGACGCGACGAATATATGGCAGCCCTTGAAATTGCCAGCGTAGAGCAGAACATCATCCCTTTTGCAGAGTTTCTGACCGACTGCATGCAGGCATAGACCTCAAAAGCCGGGGGGCTTTGGTGCGAAACGGGCCTGGCGTTGCGAAAATTCAACGCGCGCGCTGCGCAGAGCGACTTCAAGTCGAAGCCGGACTTTGTGATCAATGTTCATATTTTGCAGTTGGCTTTGAAGGTTTTTAATCAAAGCGTGAAGTTCGCCGGTTGAAAGCCGAAGGATTTCTGTTGTTGAGATGATGTGTTGCATGTCGTGTTTCTCCTGTCTTGTCTTTGGAGACCCTCGTGCGTCGAGAACCTTTCCTGGACACCCCGAAACAGAATCACAGGGAGGAAAGGCTCAAGACGGCGCGGCGGGTCAAGACAGGCGGAAACAGGTCACGATGCAAAAACTCAGATCAATTCAGACAGACAAGGACTGAAACGGAGAGCTGCACACTCAAAGATTGAAAAACGATCAAATCCAAGAGGACGCTTTATAAGAAAAATGATGGGGTTGCTTGAGTTCAGGGAGACTATTTGCCACCTAAACTTGTTAATATTGTTCTGTCTACGGTATAATTAGGTATGAGCAAGAAGAACAAGGACCACAAGAGACAAGGAATGATGATCGAGTATCGCGAACTCGGAACCATCTCAATTGACGAGCTTGCTCACGCGCTTATTGAAGACATTCAGGCGCTCAAAGAACTCTACAATGTCAAATACGTTAAAGGCGCTCATCTAAGGGTTCCGGTCACAAATGAATATGGTGAGCCCCTTGATGTACACCACCGGTCGGGCGGAAAGGTCTTCCGGATCGATACATTCCATTATCATCCCGCCTGTAGAGACTATGATTTATAGCAGAAAGTGAGAGGACATGACCCAGCCGCAATATATCGATCTCACAGAAGCAAGACAGGTGCTGGCAGACATGGGTGTGAACCTCAATGAGCGTCAAATGAAACGGGCCGCTGATCTTGATGCTCACGGTCGGCGCAAATTACCGTTCTTCATTGACCCTATTGAAGGCAAGCTAAAGATTGAAAAACAGACGCTCATAAACGTCTATAGAAAACGGCAACTGGATGCCGAGAACCGGTTTACCTGTGGATAATCTATTATTGTTCATTGTGCTGAAGATTCCGGTTCTAAACAATGATTCTTAATGGCAGATATAAGAAAGAGGGTCGGAAAAAAAGGGACTACCTATCAAGTCCGATACCCAAGCAAATCAACAAAATCAGGTTACGCGTTCAAAAGCTTTGATACGTTGAAGGAAGCACGTGCTTTCCTGGAAAGTGGAGATGCCAGAAAAGCAACC
Source organism: Alphaproteobacteria bacterium (assembly GCA_021774995.1). Classification (GTDB taxonomy): domain Bacteria; phylum Pseudomonadota; class Alphaproteobacteria; order SMXP01; family SMXP01; genus JAJFIM01. The sequence goes on from JAJFIM010000051.1 coordinate 3,568, forward strand.
GCATCGCCCCAGCCCGAATTTAGATCAGTACAAGAGGCCACCCATAGATGGCTGCAAATTTGTGAAAAAGAAGGTCTGAATGGCCGGGAGCCGGTAACTCTTTACACTCTTCAGAACTATGAGTACCGCACACGCCTAATAACAGCGTATGACTGGCCCAGAGACATTCAAAACCTAACAGCACCGGACGTTGTCACATTTCGCTCGTGGTTACTCTCCCAGAATGTCAGCAGGGAGCTTGCCAGCAAAGTTCTTTCTACTCTTCACTCCATAGCAAAGGAAATGGTGCTTCGCGGTGTTATTCCACACAATTTTGCGGCAGGCGTCTCCATTCGCGCGGACTCCCGCTACAAGCAGCCACCGAGCATACCAAGTGAAAGCGATATTTATGCGCTTCTCTCAGCAGCAGACAGTCTTGCTAATGACAAGAACCAAACGATTGCGAAAGCCTGGCAGCGTTATCGTCCTATTTTATATCTCGCGGTGGATTCCGGAATGAGGCCTCAGGAATATCTCGGCCTTTCGCACAAGGCAGTCAAAAGCCGAGGTGTTTATATTGATCGCGCCATTGACGGTAGCGGATACTCCCTAACCGTCACTAAAACGCCCGCAGGAAGGCGTTTCATCGATCTTAATCCCGAGATACTTGAGATGATACAGCACTATTTGGAACACAACACCCGGCCTAATGATTACGAACTTGTGTTTCCGGCAAACAATGGAAATTGGATGTGCCGCAAAAACTGGCAAAGACGAGGGTTTGATGTTGCCTGTGAAAAGGCCGGACTAATGGAAGTTCGCCTCAAAGATGGAAAAGAGATCACTCGGTCAAAATATCGCCCGTATGATCTGAGACATTTCTACGCTTCAATGCATATTGATAGAGGAACCAATCTCAAAAAACTGCAAACACTCATGGGTCACACGAATATTGAAACCACATTGAACGTATACGGACATTTGCTCGATAAAGCGGAAGATGATACAACAGTAGATGGCGGCGTGATTGGCCTTCTTTCCCAAAATTCTTGTGGCAAACCTGTGGCACCAAGTAGCTAAAGCCCGCAGAATTCTGCCATTTATCTTCCATGGGGTGCAAGGGGTCGGAAGTTCGAATCTTCTCGCTCCGACCATAATTAGATCAATGGCTTGGCTCTCACTTATGGGAAGAAACTAGTCTTTCCTAGTGTTTTGGCCGCAAATTCTGGGCCCGCTGTAACCCGCATGAATCCGCGATTCTCATTTTTAAGCCGCTCCACCTTGTGGCAATTCTGTGGCACAAATGAAGTTGCTCGCCGCGACCTTTTATTCAGTAGTCCGATGAAACTATGAAGTTTTGTGGGGAAAAGCCTTTCCCCTGATCTCAACCAGACACGCTGTTTTCGAGTACCCCATTCCAGCGGGGATACCCCGCAACGCCCCGATTTGTGACGCGTCGATCAAACCGACGCGGCAACTTGCCCTTAATTCTTGGGGTTTCACCCCCGGCGCGGCGCAAGGCATCCAGACGTATCCACCGGAAAAGTATCCGGCGAACCCTCGTCCGGAACCTCCTTGCGCCTTGCACCCCCATTCTCGGGCGAAGGCCAAGGGTTGCATGTGCAACCCACTCCCAAAGAGGAGTGAAAGAGAAGGAAGAACAGCAATGACAAAGCTCTATGCAAACCCTTACGACATGTCCGCCATCGGATTTTACTTCGAGACAGCAGAAGACTATTCAGCCAAAGCAAATGCCCTGCGCAATGCTCATGGCGATCCTGTCGAAGAATTTGAAATCGACTTCATCGATGGAGAGCAAATCGACGCTGAGCTCGCCAAGGCATGGGGGATCAATCAGTGTAACTTTCCGGCATTTCTCGTAGCCTGTGAGAATTGGAACGAGGGAGAAAAAACGAAGTTCATCATTGCTGTTGGTGAGTGCAGTTACAGCTTCGATCCCGACAAAGACCAGCCCGACGACCTCGACGTTGATATCTATGAATGCGACAGCATGAAGGAACTGGCCGAACAATTCGTCGATGAGGGGCTTTTCGGCGAAATTCCCTCTGCCCTTGAGAATTACATCGACTTTGAAGCCATTGCCCGTGACCTGAGTTTTGACTATTCAGAAACCCAGATTGACGGCTCCAATCTGATTTATCGGTGCGGGTAGGTTGAAAAACTCGCGGGAGCATTGCCGATGACAATACTCCCGCTTCTGAGTTTCTATTTTTTGGGAAGCCTGAGAAGGTCAGGCTTCTCTAGCAAGGCCGGTTTGGAGCCGGACGACAGTAATCCTTGCTTAGCCCTATTCTTGATTGCCTTGCCCTTATTGCCATGCATTTTGTCATAGTCCGTCAAAACGCCGCTACTGCCGCATCGCGCCACACAGCGATAAAATGCCGGACCGTTCGCTGACCTTTTCGTGGAGCCGCTGCAATAGGTCTCGCCGCAGTCCCCGCAATGCACGACATTGCCCTTATCGTGACACCATGGGCAAGACCGCCCAGTAGTATCAAACGCCTCATGATCATAGACATGGGTCGCATTTTTGTTGCCGCCTAGATGACGTGCAATCAGACCTTTGTCTTGCGCAATTCCGTTTGACGTCTCCTTGATGATCTTCTCAATCTGAAACTGCTTCAAAGGATCAATTCGCCGATAAACGATCACATATGGCCGGTCATGAACGGCACAGCACATGGGAATCAAGACATGTTCTGGCTTACCACTCAACTTGCGCAACGTTGCCATTGTTGATTTGAAATCTTTCTTTTCTACGACCGCAGTCTTGCCCGGTCTCGCAGGAAGATTATTGCGTGTATGAGGCAGTTTTTTCATGACCATCCCTTTCTTTGATTGATCAAATCACGCGCGGCATTGACACGCATGGCAGCGGCATTGCTGCCAGTAACGTCCGGGTGGACCTCTTTCATGCGCATCCGGTAGCGCGCCTTAAACTCCGCTTTGGTGAAAGTGCCGGACAGACCCAACTCGGCAAGCGCCTGCTTGTAAGGATCAGCGCGCGGCCTTGGATTGGGGCGGGGGCCCGGATCGAAATTCGGCTCCTCTTTCTCTTCGTCACCCCCTGGATAAGTTGGTTCTTCCCCGCGCTGCAATGCATCCCAGTAGCGCTTGAAATCCCGAAAGCCCGCAAAATCATCGGCATACTCTTCGCGGTAAAGCGTCCTTAATTGCCGGTTTTCCTCAATGCGACTACCTATGGCCCGTTGTGCTCTGACAAGACCGTCATGGACAGCGTCAGCCAGCAATCGAAAGGGCAAGCCAATCAGCCACAACAGGTTCGATATCAGGACAGCTATCAGGCCTTGCAAAACGGCAATACATTTGAGCGTTGCCGCGATCAGCCATTCCGTAAAGCCGATAAGGGCGAGCAGCAATTGTTTGCCGATCTGGTAGATAGTGATACCAGCGACCAGCAGGCTAAAAAAACCAACCAGCCCAATGCCAGAAAAGCACAGGAGGCGAACCCAGACATCTTGAGCAAAGATCCAGTCGCGCAATTGGTTTGCCTCTTGACTAAAACCGAGCTCGTAGAAAATCCAGAGCGGCGTTGCGATACAGAAGGGAATGGCAATAGCAATAAGGACAATCACGCCGACAAATTCGGCACCGCTTTCATCATAGGTTCTCATTTTTCACTCCTTTCATTCCTCTAGTCGTCTTCTGGAATGTCGCCAGACTGATCTGGCCACTGATCTTCGGGGCGAGTTGCGTAGCCGTCGCCACCACCAGCTTGTTTGTTCAGAACTTCATCGCAAGCCAACAGTCGGGCCTGGATTGCCCATGCTGTTTTGCGGCCATAGATGGTCATGATGTCATTGCGCTGCCCCATGTAGGTGTAGGAGAGGTGAAAAGACTCGCCGTAGATTGGGGTCTTCAAAATCACCTTGCCTTTTTGCCCGGCTTGACGTGTTTGAAACTCGTGAAGTCGCTGTTCATTTCTGGTGTAGTCATGCTCAAGGACAGTAAAGGTATGAGGATGCATTCGGTCATACGGCTTGGTGACGAGTAGCGCTCTTGCTTCGAAAGTTTGCTCGGTAAGCGTTAGCGTCTGGCTGGTCGAAAAAATGATCGACATCAGTTCCTGAAATATGGGGCGCAAAAGCCAGGGGGCGTAAATGGCGCCAATCCAAAACCAGCCCGATAATTCAGAGTGATCGGCCAAAAAAGCAAAGCACAGAAGCATCAGCACAAATGCCAAACAGTTCGCCGTGAAAAACACAGCTTTGGCCCGGAACGGCGTCAAATAGCAGGGCCGAATAACAAAGGCCGGTTTCCCGTGCCGGTCCAAAATCTGTTTCGTGGCAGGAAAACCGTGATAGGGCGAAATTGTTGTCATGTCTGATCTCCAGAGCTGCCAATTGGATTAATTGGGGCATCTGTGAAATCATGCGGCATATCAACCTTGCGATTCCTCGTGAGGACCTCGTTCGATATTTGGGGCGATTATGCAATTGTCAGACTGGCAGATGGGACGACTCAGAAACGCTATTCGCGCATATCACTGCTATGGACGCTCTCACGATGGGGACAAATTTACGTGGAAGGATGTCTCCGAGGCGATTGTTGAATATGCCAACACTCGGGTGCCACCTGAACGGTTGCGCCAGTTTGTAGAAGGCGTGCGTCAAAAAGACGGGGGTATCAAGCATCCTGTCCCGCAAGGAGAACGGCTCCAGGCCATCTTTAATTTTGCCGTTCATCCAGACCTGGAATTGACGTCCGAGGAAGAACTGACGGAACGTAAATTGGATGTTCAGGCTGCTCTCAAATTGCTCGAATATCTGGATCAAGATTTTGACGGAACACGGATCATGCCGCCACAATCCATTGAAGGGCGGTATTATTGCTGGCGAACGGAGTCACCCTTCGCCTGTGTATCGGAACTCACTTTCGATAGTCCGCCAACCACTGGCATTGTGACCGTCCGCCAGATCGAACGGTACTTTGAAGAAGACCTGACTCCGGACAATGTTGCCATTGCACTTCATGGCCTGCCCGACAATTGCAAGAGCGAGGTCCGATATGGTGGTTGGGCTATCCTGACGCCGGAGGACAATTTCTTCCTGTTCCTTAAAGAAGAGGGCGTCGGCACAAATCGTTACTATTTCACGCTCTCGACTAATCTCACACATGGCGGCGACATTGCCATGACGGAGTTTTCCTTTCTGCAACACGATTATCCTCTGGAGTTCGACGCGGATCGGGCGCGAGCCCTTGAGGCGACGGACGCCGAACGTGATCTGTTCAATCAGAACCGCCACAAATTCGTACGGATATAGGTGGACAAAACCATGGCAAATGCGAACAGAAAAAATTTCACTGATAGAATGATGCAGGATCAGAGTGTGTCTCGCCGCATCGCTGATATACAGTCCGAAATTGAAGCTAGGCGCGATGAAGCTACGGACCTAAAGAACCAAATGGACCTTTTGCCGGTGGACGGCGTTTTGCCCGGCGACCAGAAAGCAGGGGACTCAGGCTTCAAAGGCGAAGGTATTCTTTTGGCCCTCGAACAGCAATTCTATCAATCGGCTGAAAAGGGCGATGAGGCCGCGACTTTCGCTTATGTCCTCGCCGGTTACGACGTAGACAAGCCGCGCCAGAAGACAAAGGATACCGTCCTCCATATCGCCGCATCGCGAAATGCCCGCGACGTTGTTCGTGTCCTTGTTGAATCAGGAAAATGTGACTACCTCATGCGTGACGGCCAAGGGCGCTTGGCTTCGGAAAAGGCCTATCTGTTTGGGCGCTCTCCGGCTTTGGCTCGCCTTTTAAGTATCAAGGAACGTCAGCAGGCCGATAGAGAAGGCATCAAGCTCACGCGACGGCCTTAGCGCTTTTATGGGGTTAATATACGGTAATCAATGATTTTCTAGTTTTCCAACCGTGCAGACAGCGCCTCAATTTGTGATTGTTGCGCATCGATTTGTGATTGCTGGGTCTCTATACGGCTGTTCTGGCTTTCAATCAGCGCTTGCTGCTCCTTTATCGCCTCAACCATCGGCGCGATCAAGCCAACATAATTCATGGAAAGCATGTCATCGCCACGCTCATAAATCAGAGTAGGGAAGAGAGGCTGTACATCTTGCGCAATAAAGCCAAACTCCGTTCCCGCTTCAAGATTGTTCTTCATCTTGAAAGAAACACCCTCAAGAGCGGTAATTTTAGCAAGCTGCCCGCCAGATAAAAACGCGATGTCAGTCTTAAGACGACGGTCTGACATATCGGTAATCGTGCCCGTATATTCAATATCACCCGTCACATCGAGCTCCACATCAGGAGAGGTATTCATGATCCCGATATGAGCTGTCGCGTTATAAACTCCAGAAGCATAAATAATATCTCCGATATTCATGTGGTTGGAGGTTGTAGCGGTGGGCGCATCAACGGCAACGCCCATCAGGATATTAGAGGCCCCTGTTGTTATTGCATTACCCGCCTGATACCCGATAAAGACGTTATTGCTTGCACCATTAACATTACTTCCGGCATAGGTACCAATAAAGACGTTATGACTCATGTTGTGCAGGCCACTCCCTTTACCTGACTCGTATCCTACGGAGACATTGTTGTTTCCTTGTTGGTTAAAATCTGCAGCTCCGCCCCCAATAGCTATATTGCGATCCCCTGCGGCGTTTTCATTTGCAGTAAAGGTACCAATAGCTACATTATCATTCCCCCCTGTAGTGCTTCGTTGTAGCGCTCCACGGCCAATGGCTACATTGTTATCACCGCTTCTGTTTTGATCCATTGCTAAATAGCCGATCGCCACATTATTGTCGGCTCCTGAATTGTCTAACGAGTCTAACGCTCTCTCACCAACGCCAATATTCCAATCATCCTCAATACCAACTGAGCCTCCATCGTGCGCTAAGAAAAGGTTGATATCCGTTGGGTTTTTCATCGCATCACTCAAATCATTAATCGCACCACCACCACCACCAGCTGCCAAACCACCCCAAACAGTCCCGTCATAACCTTCAAACGTATTTGATGTACTACTAAAGCGAATCATCCCAACAATGGGCACAGCCGGACGTTGGGCGTCAGTACCATCGGGAAGCGCAACCGCCCCTGTTGTGCCCAAAACAAGATTACCCGTAGACTGGTAGTTGATAAACCCAACCCAGTTTGTGCCGTCGCATATCATCATGTTACCGCCATCCGCTGCTGTGGTCATGGTTGACCGTCGGTACCAACCGGCTTCACCGGCAACACAGGCATCACCGGGCTGCGCTTCTTGAGCCTGAGCGACTGGAAGTTGGCAGAACATTAACGTAGCGAACAGACCAGAAATAATAATATTTAAGAGCTTATTTCTAATATTCATCCTTACCTTACTATTTATTTTTTCTACTTATTAAGATTACAATAGTATTGGTTAATAACAAGGTAAAAAATCCGTATACAGAGTAATATGCTTTTTATAATTTTGAGTTAGCTTTAGAATTCTTCAAATTTCCCTTGGAAGTGTTTGTGTAGGAAACTCTTTGTGTCGAAATACTCCACTCTCTGCAAAATTATCGGATGATAACCTGCCCAGAGTACCAGTTGACGCTTCAAGCGATCACTGCGGGCAAACTGGCGCGTTATTTCTTCAGGTGCCAGCAGGTCATGCAGCTCTAGAGAATCCGATTTGCCGGTCAGACCCTGTTGGGCCTGTTCAGCCCCAACTTCACCGTCTCGCGTGGCGCTGATCAAGGTTTTGCCAAGACGTTTGGAAATATACTCCGTTGTCGCCAGATCATTGTTGCTGAAGAACTGGATAATCCCGGCATTGGCCGCAAAGGACTCCCAACGCTCATTATAGAGCATCTTTCCCTGGCCCCAGTCCTGGAGAATAACCCAGAGCTTCACACCGAAAGAAGCGATTTGACCGATGGCATCTTCAAGTTGACGCATATGGCCAAGCACCGGAAATTCATCAAGACATACCAGCACAGGCGTTTCTGATTTGGTTGTTTCGCGCTCCATCGCATCGAGCAGTTGATTGATGAACATACGGAGCCAGCGATTGCAAAGGCCTATCCGGCTGGCCGGCAGACAGAGATAGACCGTGACACCCGCCGGATCGCGTTTCAGGTCGGCAAGATCGAAGTCGTGTCCGGTGAGCACGTCTCGCATGGCCGAGTATTCCAACACTTTCGTATGTCGCCTTGCCGTTGACAGAACACTGGATCGTTCATTGTCACTCTTCTCGAAGAAATCGAGGGTCGCTCCTTCAACAGCATCGCCAATTGTTTCGTGATTAGGATTTTTGCGGAGCTGCTCAGCGTTCTTCAGCATCTCCTCTTCAACAATGAAGAAGGGCTCATCATCACTAGAATCCTGTTCGGTCTTCAATGCGTTTCTGATCAACTTTCTCACCGTGACAAGATTCCGTCGCCCCTCATACATGCTCGCAGTCGCCACATGCAGGATCAGGCCTTCAATGAAGTTCTTGGCACTTTCATCCCAATGCGGGTCTTTACCGCCTGCAATCACCAGCGCGTCGGCAATGATCGCAGCATCCTCAACAATCGTAGGGCTGTTCATATAGAGCGTCGCCATCGGGTTAAAGCTGGCGCGATATTTGGCAGCGGAGGGACTTGCTTGTTTGAAGGGATCAAGCACAAAGACTTTTTGGCCAAGGGCCGCCCGTCTTGCAGCTGTAATGCTGGCAAGTTCAGCCTTGGGATCGGTTGCAAGGACACTTCCTTTGAAACAAAGTAGATTGCCGATGACTGTTACAGACTTCCCAGCCCTATTTCCGGCGACAGTCAATATGTGCCTGTTGTCCTCAATGCCGATCAGTTTGTTGTCCATGGCCCCGATCAGAATTTTCGAACCGGGATCAACTGGATCATATTCGAGCGCCGAACGATCCATAGTAATCTCGGGTGACTGCCAGCGGGCTTGCGGTGCCGTCTGTTGTTTCAGATATCGAGAGGACAGTCCTCGCGGAATGTCACTTGTGAAGTCGTCCAGGAATTTTGTCATAGTAGAATTCCGTCTTTTCATTAGTGGAACCCCATTCTCACGTACTGAGCCTTCGCGTCTCCTCGCACAGACCTCGCATAGTCCTCAGAGTGTATTTGCCGGGCGAGATTTCTGGGTTGCTGCTGTTTCGAGCCTTGTCAGCTTTCATCCCATTGCCGTGACGAACCAATAACCAGCCAAAAACCCCAATGCCTGACAGGACGGTCCGAATGCCCTGCGGCCTGTCAATGGCCTGCCCGCTCCATTCGCTTCGCTCCCGTGTGGGCCATGACAGGTTCGTCCGCGCCCCGTCGAACGGCGGGGGAGGCTGGAATGGTCCGGCACAAACAACCAAGGAGAAAGACAATGCAAAACGAAACAACGACCGAAACCCGCGAGAACGGCAAAACCAATCTACCAACACACGTCGCAAAGGTGCGCAACGGATACGGCAAAAAAGCAAGCTACGAGCGGATCGGGGTTGCCTGGGTGAACGAAGACGGTTCCTACTACGTCAAACTGCACGGTACCCAAGTGGTCAGTCAGTTTACCCTCTATGAAATCGAAACAAACGAGGCTGGAGCATAAGCTCCAGCCTTCGGGCAATTTCGGACTTTATGAGATTCTGAGATGGGATTAGTCCTTTCTCAGAATCTTCATGATATTAGCAGGCACCATCGCGTCGTCTTGCAAATAGCTGATCAACTCCGGCGCACCGTGCGTTGAAATCACGATCAAATCGCATATTGCCTGCCAGTTATCTTCATCAATTATCATTTGCAAATTTCTGGCCTTCTGATAGGCGAGGGACCAATCATCACCGCATTCCTTCAAAAGGTAGAGGGCCTTTTCGAGGCGCATAACACCAGCTGTCACATCCGTCATTGTATCTATCTCCTTCATCATTGATCAGTGGAGAGACTCTATGAGGGAAGGAAAGAGCATAGCCTCGTACGATCCTCGTTAGGCCGAATCTACCCAGTGTCTGAGACGGTTCCGAGAGGGTCCGGATCAGTCCGCTTGATTCCGGTACAGTCCGGAAACTGTTGAAAATAAAGGGTTACAGCCGGGTTTAGTTGGAATGAAGTCGGGGGTTCATGATAGACTGAAAGTAGGCAGGTAAGGGTAGGTTAAGACAGAGTACAAGGTGTGCGTGGTATTACCACGCGCACCTTGGAGGGGGATTTAGCATCCCCCGTTGACACCCCCAGTGTATCCCTAGAGCGCAAACATTTCACGAAATGTTTTTGCTAAGGGATTTGTCAGCCGCATGAGGTATTGAACCTCAATTGGCTGAGTGAAACGTTCCGTCGTTTCATCACGATCAGGGCGATATTGCTCTCCCTTGAAACCCATCAAACAAAGGGCCGTTGGTGCCCCTTGTAACCGACCATCAGGACGTGTGCCGCCTTGAACCTGCATGAAAGGGACTTCGCCTCCCCTTCAAACCCTGGACCAACCGTGGGCCGATTGGATGTGCCTTTAGGGCCGCCACGAGGATGCTGCGAGGCCGCAGGCGATACAACAACGCCAATATGGGAGCATGACTGACAAGACCAAGAATAAACGCAACGCACCAATTCCTTATCGTCCTCCTGTGGACTTGATCAAGGAATTTAACCTGCGTGTCGAACAGTCTGGTCTGTCACGAAATGCGTTTATCACGCAGTCCATATTTGAGGCTGAAGCTCCACGCGCCACCCGTCGACCTGTCATCGAACAAAAGCTTGTTGCTCACCTTTTAAGCCAGGCCGTCGTTCTGCATGGCGATCTGCAAGAGATTGCCTGCGCCGCAAAAGAAGATCGAAATATTGAATCTCTTTTGCAAGAAGCAGTCGCAGAAATCATTGCTATTCGATCTGCCTGTTTTAAAGCGATGGGACACAAGCCATGATCCCCTTTGCCTCTCAGCGCAGTGGCGGCCAGGACCTTGCCACCCATCTACAAAATGACCTCGACAATGACTATCAGGAAGTCGCTGAAATTCGGGGAGCCATCGCCGATGACCTTCACGGTGCTTTTGCTGAATGGGAGCTTCAGGCAAAGGGCCTGACCAAATGCAAGAACTACCTTTACAGCATGTCCATCAATCCCTGGGAGAAGGTGAACGGGCCCATGACCCGTGAACAATATACCGACTATATTGATCGCGCTGAAGAACGCTTAGGTCTTTCAGGACAACCGCGCGCTGTGGTGTTTCACATCAAAGACGGTCGGGAACACGCTCATGTGGTCTGGTCGCGAATTGACGTGGCAAATGAAAAAGCCGTCCAAATGAGCTTTGATCACCAATCGCTGATGATGGTCACCCGTGAATTCGCTCGCGACCATGGGCTTACTTTACCCGACGGATATGAGAAGGGCCGCGAAAGCAGGAGCCGTCAAAATACGCTTTACGAGCAATATCATCAGAACAATACTGGCATCACCAAAGAAGAGCGCATGGAGCAAGTCACTAAGGCCTGGCGGGAAAGCGATAGCCCACAGAGTTTTGTCACGGCCTTATCCGAGGCTGGATACATGCTCGCTACCGGCAATCGCCCTTATCTAATCGTAGATATTTACGGCTATCATTCCGCTTTGCCCCGCATGATCGATGATAAGACGGTGCGAGCTAAAGACTTGCAAGCGTTCTTAGGCAAGGATTTTCCGCCTGAAGTTTTGCCATCGCTGGAAGAGGCGCGCACCCATGCCAAAAACACTCGCGAAAAGATCAAGCAGCATCAATCTGTCGAAAAACAGGCTGACCGTTGTGATCGGCTAAAGGCCGCGCACCTTGAGAGACGGAAACCTGTGGAGCAGGAACGCAATGAAATACGCGCCACTCAAGATAGAGAACGCAAGGATTTGGGCGCCCGCCAGCGGGCAGAACGTGAGGCCCTGAAACAAGCCTTTGGCATCCAGGAAAAGATCATTCGGGAAAAGCGTGACCGGTTCAAGCCGGAGGGCCTCGCAGCCTTTCTCGGGCGGATCACCGGTGTCGAGTTTGCTCGCAAGAAACTTCACGAGCATCAGGACAAGAAGCGCTTTGAAGAGTTCTCACAGAAAGAGGACGCGCTCGCCTACACCCACCGTGACACCTCACTTGAGCAGCAGCGTTTCCATGAAATGCAAAGTCTCGATATGAACCGAAATATTCGCAATCTCGACAAGGTCGAAAAGCGGGAAATGGCCTCATTGGAGGCCGCTTTCAAGAAAGAGAGAAACCTCTCACTCAGAGCAGGGCTTGAGCATACGCCTTCCTTCGGGCTCGACTTCGCACCTCCTGGCCGAAAAGCGCAAACAAGACGCGCCGCAAATCGCTTTCAGCATATGGGTGACAGAAAGACGGCGGAGAAAAAGAAAGAAGAAGCGCGTCAAGATGGTCCGCCAGACCTCACCGACGCGTTTGATCGTGCGGCTGGCGTCGAAGATGACGACGGTGGTGATGGCGGCAGCGGCGGCGATGAGAGAGGAACCCGCCTACGTTCGGAACCTCACTCACCAAACAGGAAAAGAAACCGGAAACGAGACAGAGATCAAGGACGGGACAGATGAAGGACGAGACTGAGGGAGAGCAAGCTACTCCCCCCAAATTATCGATGTTCGCAACTATGAATCGTCTTCAGGAACTTCAGCCTCCAGAATGGCTTTAATCGCATCTTCGGGAAGATCAGAGACACGAACCGCCAAGTTTGGGCTTGCCGCACGAAACTGCTTGTATACGGCATAGGGAACCATGGCGACTTTTGGCTCGTCAGAATCTGAAACAATCACGACTTCAGCCTGAGCAATATCAAGGTAGTTATCCAAATCTTTCTGTAAATCAGTAGTATCAATTTTCTTCATAACTTGCTCCTCGTCTTGCCCAATGGAGTCAATATAACAGAACAACTTGGACCAGCGAAAATATAGTATTCTGGTGGAACTTGCTGGGTAACGCGGAGAAGGAGATAGACAAAATGGCGCGTCAGTATGTTGCCTTGATCCGCAAGGAGGAAAATTCCGAATACTGGATCGATATCCCGGATATTCCGGGCTGTGTGTCCAGCGGTGCAACCATCAACGTGGCCAAGGAAAATTTCAGGCAGGCGATAGATTTCCATTTGGAAGGTTTGAACAAGCAGGAAAGGGAAAGCTTGCCAATCCCAAGACCAAGAGTCGAAGTGCTGGCAAGCGAACAGGACACCTTCGCGGACGACTATATTGTCGAGATTGACACCCATACTCATTGATGACCGCTACCAAGCGCAAAGGTAGCACTACAAAGACACACTCTTATTGCGCGTTGCCTTATTTTCCCGTATTTTCTCATGAGATAGGTGATTCCATGAGAGGAAAACCATGACCAGTGAGATTATGACCATCAAGGAAGTCGCAACCTATTTGAAGCTGAAGGAAAAGACCGCTTATCGGCTTGCTGCCGAGGGAAAATTGCCCGGTTTCAAAGTTGGTGGCAGCTGGCGGTTCAAGCAGGATGATATTGAACAGTGGATTGAGAATAAGAAAGTAAATGTAAGTCAATGAACGCTGTTGAGATTGAAGAAGCCATTAGCAAGCTTGCGGATGAACCTTTTGATCCGGAAAGCTTTCCGTTCGACTTTTTATTGGCATTTGGCAATAAAGCGACGACGATTAAACGTCTCAAGAGTGGTTCAACAAATAAATCAGACATCGAGGCTGGGGTTCTTCAGCGCAACCATATCCATATGGCGGTGTGTTCAGAGGGTGACGTTACAAAGACTTTGTCTGCCCTGAAAGAAAGCCCAGAAACAGCCAAAGGAAAAGCCAAGTTTATCCTGGCAACAGATGGATCAACACTTGAAGCTGAAGATCTGAATTCCGGCGAGACAGTCGTCTGCGAATACGCCGAATTTCCCGATCATTTTGGATTCTTCCTCACCTTGGCAGGTATCACCACTGTCAAGGCTATTCGAGAAAGCTCATTCGATATCAAGGCCACAGGCCGCTTAAACCGTCTCTATATCGAACTCTTAAAGGATAATCCAGATTGGGCCACAGCAGATCGTCGGCACGATATGAACCATTTCATGGCGCGCTTGATCTTTTGTTTCTTTGCCGAAGATACCGATATTTTTAACGGCGATGACCTATTCACCGCGACAATTGAGCAGATGAGCGCAAGGGACTCGTCTGACACACACGAAGTCATCGGCGAGATGTTTCGTGCAATGGATACTAAGATCGAAGATCGCAAGACAGAAAATCTACCACGATGGGCTAATTTATTTCCTTATGTGAATGGTGAACTGTTTTCAGGTGATACTAATGCGCCTCGCTTCAGTCGAATTGCACGATCTTACCTTTTGCATATTGGGAGGCTCGATTGGAAGAGAATCAACCCTGACATCTTTGGTTCTATGATACAGGCTGTTGCGGATGATGATGAGCGCGGCTCGCTTGGCATGCATTACACCAGCGTTCCGAATATTTTAAAAGTCTTGAACCCGCTTTTTCTAGACGATTTACGTGCCCAGCTTGAAATAGCCAAGATGAGCCCCAAGAAGTTGCTAAACTTGCGCACTCGCATGTCCAAAATTCGCGTGTTTGATCCGGCTTGTGGTTCGGGCAACTTTCTTGTTATCGCATACAAGGAAATGCGCGTCATTGAGGCAGAGATTAACCTTCGGCGTGGTGAGCCTGATAAGCGGTCTGAGATTCCCCTCACTAATTTCCGAGGCATTGAATTGCGGGACTTCCCGGCTGAGATTGCCCGACTTGCATTAATCATTGCGGAGTTCCAATGCGATGTTCTCCACAGAGGCCAACAGGAAGCTTTGGCTGAGTTTCTACCGCTCAATGCTCAGAATTGGATTACTTGTGGAAATGCATTACGATTAGACTGGCTTTCTATATGCCCACCTACAGGGACGGGAGTAAAGGTAGCAGCAGAAGATTTGTTCAGCACACCTCTTGATCAGGCAGAAATTGATTTTGAGAATGAGGGTGGAGAAACATATATCTGCGGAAATCCACCTTACAAAGGCGGGACGGAGCAAAACGACGAACAAAAATCGGATATGGCTTCCGTCTTCTCAGATATGACAAGCACCTGGAAATCACTGGACTATATTGCAGGGTGGTTTTTCAAGTTTTCTGAGTATGCTCAACACACAGAAGCTTCCTGCGCCTTTGTTAGCACTAATTCTATTTGTCAAGGCGAGCAAGTTGCCAGGTTGTGGCCATTGTTGTTTGACAGAGGGGTATCTATATTCTTTGCTCACACGTCTTTCAAGTGGGCGAATTTGGCAGCACATAATGCTGGTGTGACAGTTGTAATTGTTGGGCTGGCAGAAAACCAAATAAGGGTACCCCAAATATTCGAGATAGATACGAATGGACAAGCGACTAGCAGATCAGTAGAGAAAATAAATGCCTATCTAATTGGACACGGAGATACAATTATTAAGCCTGAAACCCGACCTATTTCGAATCTATGTGAGATGGTGAACGGCAACAAGGCTGTAGATGGCGGTTACCTAATTCTCGATTCTGCAGAGCACAGAAAAACGAAAGATGCAGATTCAAGATTAAAAAAATTCATATTCCCATATTTTGGGTCGGCTGATTTCATTAAGGGCGCTGCAAGATACTGCATTTGGATTACAGATGGTACTTTGGAAGATGCGCTAACGATACCGGAAATTGCAGATCGCTTACGTGGTGTTAGAGAGTTTCGGGTAAAGAGTAAGAAAGAACTCACACGAACTGGTGCAAATACGCCGCACAAATTTCAACAAGTGCGTCAAACGGGCGATGAAGCAACTCTAGTAATTCCAAGAGTTAGCTCCGAGCGTAGGCCATTTATTCCAATCGGCTTATTACCAAAGAACTCGATTCTGGCTGACAGCGCCTTTGGCCTATACAATGCCCCTCTTTGGAATATGGCGTTCATCGCTTCAAGATTACATCTGGTTTGGATTGCAACGGTATGCGGTAAGCTTAAAACTGATTTCCGCTACTCCAATACTCTTGGCTGGAATACGTTCCCGGTTCCAAACCTAACCGAAAAAAACAAAGCGGACTTAACAAGTTGTGCCGAGGATATCCTCCTAGCGCGTGAAGCACATTTCCCTGCGACGATTGCCGATTTATATGATCCTGAGGATATGCCTGAGGATCTGCGCCATGCACATGAGCGCAATGATGAGGTGCTGGAACGCATCTACATTGGCCGCCGGTTTAAGAATGACACCGAGCGCCTTGAAAAGCTTTTCGACCTCTATACCAAAATGACTGCCCCAAAGACGGTAGGGGATGCCTCTGCCAAAAAAACCAAACAGAAGGCATCCTAACCATGACCGAACACAAGAACGTCCCTTCCGTATCCGTGACCTATGCCTGTAATGGCAGCTCAACGAAATCCAATGAGATGGGTATGCGAGTAATGCAGGAACGCGTCTATGAAAAACGCGGCGAACAATATCTGTTGATTAAATCCCCGCCCGCATCCGGTAAGAGCCGAGCGCTTATGTTTGTTGCGTTGGATAAGTTGAAAAATCAAGGCGTCAAACAGGCATTCATTGTTGTGCCGGAAAAAGCTATTGGTGCCAGCTTCAATGATGAGCCTCTCAGTAAGTTTGGGTTTTGGGCAGACTGGAAGGTGGAGCCCAAATGGAACCTTTGCAATGCCCCAGGCGAAGACGGAGGGAAGGTTAAGTCCGTTAAAGCTTTCCTTGAGAGTAACGATCAAATTCTAGTCTTCACGCATGCCACCTTCCGCTTTGCCGTCGATAAGTTCGGCATAGAAGTCTTTGATGACCGTCTGATTGCGGTTGATGAGTTTCATCATGTCAGTGCAAATCCTGACAATAAACTTGGCGCACATCTTGGACAGTTCATTGCTCGTGACAAAGTGCACATTCTTGCCATGACAGGGTCATACTTTCGAGGGGACGCCGTAGCGGTTCTCGCCCCTGAAGACGAGACAAAATTCGATACGGTCACCTTTACTTATTATGAGCAGCTGAACGGCTATGAACATCTGAAGAAGTTGGATATCGGATATTATTTTTATTCCGGTTCTTATGCGGACAGTATTTTGAGCGTGTTGGACCCGAACGAAAAGACAATCCTCCATATTCCCAATGTGAACTCTCGCGAGAGCACCAAGGACAAGTTCAAGGAAGTTGAACATATTATCGAAGAGCTTGGTGATTGGCTTGGAACAGATCCTGACACCGGTTTTCAGCTTGTCAAAACTTCAAAAGGGCGCACGCTCAAGATAGCCGATCTCGTCGATCCTGATCCGACAAAGCGAGACAAGGTTTCAGCTTCTTTGAAGAGGCCGGAAGCAAAGAACGACAGGGATCATGTCGATATCATCATTGCTCTGGGCATG
This sequence comes from Alphaproteobacteria bacterium, assembly GCA_021774995.1. Classification (GTDB taxonomy): domain Bacteria; phylum Pseudomonadota; class Alphaproteobacteria; order SMXP01; family SMXP01; genus JAJFIM01. Next base: position 20,873 of record JAJFIM010000051.1, read on the forward strand.
GCCAAGGAAGGATTTGACTGGATATGGTGTGAGCACGCGCTTACCGTTGGTTATCGATCCAGCCTGACAGAGATTATCCAGATTATTGGCCGTGCCACGCGTGATGCAGAAGGTAAAACCCACGCCCGCTTCACAAATTTGATCGCTGAGCCTGACGCGTCCGAGGAGGCTGTAACGGATGCTGTGAACGATACGCTCAAAGCGATTGCCGCCAGTCTGTTAATGGAACAGGTCCTTGCTCCAAGGTTCAATTTCACACCGAAGAATAATCAAAGCGGGCCAGTTGAGGGATATGACTATGGTGAGGGCGGGTATGACCCGGAAAAAAGCAATGTCGGGTTCAATGAAGATACAGGTCAATTCCAGATCGAAATCAAAGGGCTTGCCGAGCCTAAAAGTGAAGACGCTCAACGCATCTGCGAGGAAGACCTGAACGAAGTGATCACGGCCTTTGTTCAAGACAAGACGGCCCTTGAGCGCGGCCTGTTTGATGAGGAAATGGTTCCTGAAGAACTGACTCAGGTCCGCATGGGCAAGATAGTCAAAGACAAATTCCCTGAGCTTGATGATGAAGACCAGGAAGCCGTTCGTCAGCATGCCATCGCTGCACTGAATCTCACGCAAAAGGCCAAGGAGATCGTCAATAACGGGGACGGTCTTGAAGCGGGCGGCAGTACAGCGCTGATCGATGGTGTGCGGAAATTCGCCATGGATGTTCGCGACCTGGATATCGATTTGATCGACAGAATCAATCCGTTTGGTGAGGCTTACGCCATTCTTGCCAAATCCATGAACGAAGAGAGTTTGAAGCAGGTTTCGGTTATCATTACAGCCAAGAGAGTGAACCTCACTTTGGATGAGGCCCGCGACCTGGCCAAACGCGCCCTAAAGTTCAAACAAGAGCGTGGTCGGCTTCCGTCGCTTACAGCCCAAGATCCTTGGGAGAAGCGTATGGCCGAAGGCATTGCTTTCTTGCAGAAAAATACTGCGGAGGCCGCTAATGAGTGAACTATCTGATCATGAGCTATTGGATGCTCTTGGCGTTGAGGCCAAGTCCGCAAAGAAGAGAGCACGCACCCCTCGTGAAGAACGCATTATTGCAGGCTTTGAAGAAATCCAGAAGTTCGTCGATGACAACGGTCGCTTACCCGCACATGGTGAGGACAATGCCATCTTTGAACGGCTTTATGCCACACGTCTGGATCAAATTCGAAAGCAAGCGGAATGCCGAGAGGTTGTTGAAGAGTTGGACCATCAGGGATTGCTGGAAGGCGCATCTGATAGTGCCGCCGAAATCCTGGACGATATTGATGACGGCGAGCTATTATCACAACTCGGCGTGACTGAGGCTACGGAGAGCGACGTTACAGTTCTGAAGCACGTAAAACCGCGAGCGGAAGTGCGAGCCGCCGAAGAAATTGCCAGTCGCACGCCCTGCGATGACTTTGAAACTTTCAAGCCGGTTTTTGTGGCTGTTCAGGAAGAACTTAATGATGGCACGCGGCAAACGCGACCCTTTGAACGCAAATCGGAAATTCGACCTGGAAGCTTTTTCATTGTTGGAGGCCAAAAGGCATATGTCGCTGAAATGGGGGAAGTCTTCCTAGACGGACGCGGGATGCGCGACGCGCGGCTTCGTGTGATTTTCGAGAATGGTACTGAAAGTAATTTGCTTATGCGATCCTTGCAGCGCGCGCTCCACAAGGACGAAGCTGGCCGTCGCATAACCGATCCATCTGCGGGGCCGTTGTTCGCAGGACAGAGCGACGATGAAGATCTTGCAAGCGGAACGATCTACGTCTTACGCAGCAAGTCTGAGCATCCGATGGTTGTTGAAAACAGAGAAATTGTTCACAAGATTGGTGTGACCGGCGGCAGCGTTGAAAAACGCATCGCCAATGCGAAGATCGACCCAACATTTCTTATGGCCGATGTAGAGATCGTTGCCACCTACGAGCTTTACAATATAAACCGCACCAAGCTTGAAAATATACTCCACAAGATATTTGAAGCAGCAAGGCTGGATATTCAGATCAGTGATCGTTTCGGAAACCCTGTGGCACCGCAAGAGTGGTTCCTGGTTCCATTGTTTGCAGTAGATGAAGCAGTGGACAAAATCAAAGACGGGACCATTGGTGATTATACCTATGACGTCGAGAATGCCACACTAGAGAAGCGAGGTTAAAATATGTCGGCGTCTTATCCCACTAAAGTAATGCTCGCTATGAAAAGTGGGAACAAATGCGCTCTGACCGATTGCCGCAAGGACCTCATGTCAGAAGGTGAAAGTGCTGAACCTGCTGTTATCGGTGAAGCAGCGCACATTTACGGCGAAAGTGCTGGGACAGAAAAGAAGAAAGCCTCTGCCCGATACCGTGCAGACATGACCGATGATGAAAGAAACCACCTTGATAATTTGATTTACCTCTGTCCAAATTGTCACACCAAAATTGACAAGCAAGAAGCCGATTACCCGGCCAAACTGCTATTTGAGGCAAAGAAAAATCATGACAACTGGGTGGCTTCACAGCTTGATGAAAAAATGTCTGAAGTCACCTTTGCAGAACTTGACGTCGCGGCTAAGGCAATATCGAGCGGCAAGCATTACATCAATGGCGATCTATCCGTCATACCGCCTGAAGAGAAGATCGAGAAGAATAGCCTGTCTATTGAGATCGCGGCTCTAATTGCAACGGGATTAAGTCGCAGTAGTGAAGTGACAAAGTATTTGTCTGAAATGGCGAAATTGGATGCAGATTTTCCAGAAAGGTTAGCCTCTGGATTTCGGGACAAGTATTTGGAGTTCAAACAAGAGCTATCGGGCGATCAACTATTTATGGCCCTACTGGATTTTGCTCAAAAGGGGCAAAAGGACTTCAAACAAAAAGCAGCAAGCTTGGCCATACTGAGCCACCTGTTTCATATTTGTGAAGTGTTCGAAAAATGATTTTACCCAACAAATACATCCAGGAGAATGAAGCTCTATTAGGTGTTGGGGCAACTTTGTTATCTCAGCTAACAAGCCAAGAAGAGCTGTCCGTCTTCTGGGATAGAGTTAAGCACTCAAAGTCCGTAGACAACTTCGAGAGATTTGTTCTCGCGCTGGATCTCTTGTTCATGCTTGGTCTTGTTGAACTGAAGAACAACAAAATATGCAAGGTGGCGGCATGATACACAAATTGTACGCCAACAATTCAAAGTTCAAATCTGTAAAGTTCAAAGCAGGTCTGAATTTGATCTTGGCTGATCGCCAGCAAAGCTCTACTGACAAAGACTCCAGAAATGGCCTCGGGAAAACATCTTTGCTCAATGTTTTGCATTTCTGCCTGGGTGCTAATTTGCAAAAGAAACTGTTACCGGTAGAGCAAATCGAAGATTGGGTGTTCTACTTGGAGATAGCCCTCAATGCAGAAAATTTCAAAGTTTCGAGAACCATTGAAAATCCGGGAATCGTGAGTATCGAAGGTAACGTCACCGTACTGCCAATATTACCAGAAACAGACGAAGATACGGGTGCGCTATTTTACAAAGTTGCCGCATGGAACCAAGTTCTTGGTCATTGTCTATTTGCGATTCCTAGCACGACTCGCGAAAAGTATAAGCCTTCATTTAGGGACCTAATTTCCTATTTCATCAGAAGTGGAAAGGACGCATACAGCGAACCTTTCAGTTATCGAAGAAATCAAAAGTCCTGGCAATGTCAAATCGCAAACTCATTTCTGATTGGATTGAACTGGGAACAAGCCGCACGAGTCCAAGACTTGAAAGACAATGCCTCAGCAGTTTCATCTTTGGGTAATGCCATAGAGTTGGGCATTATTTCATCAAAGGGTGAGTTGGAAGCGGAGAGATTACGCTTGGAACCAATTGTTGAAAAAGAACAAGAAGTGATTTCAACGTTCAGAGTCCATCCACAATATCAGGAAATTCAAGATACCGCCGACGAATTAACAAAATTGCTTCACGAATTAGCAAACCATAATTTCAGTCTAAAGAACAAAAATCGCAGGTACGAAGAGTCGATTGAATCCGAAAATCCTCCTCAAGAATCAGATTTGACCAAGTTGTATGATGAGGCTGGAATGATTTTTTCCGAGACGATCATAAAGACTCTGAAAGACACAAAGGCTTTTCATTCTTCAATCGTGAAAAATCGAGACCACTTTCTTAGGGCTGAATTGGAAGGAATTAGAGCTCAAATCAACTCCAACGACACGGAAATCGAAAGGCTATCTGTTGAACGTGCTGGTTCTCTCAGCCTGCTCGAAACGCATGGTGCCCTAGAAGAATTTAGTAAACTGCAAGAACGGCTGGCTGAAAAGAAAAGTAAGCTTGAGACAGTAAGGCGGCATATTGAAGAAATTAGAGATATGTCTTCTAAGAAAAAGGAAATCAAAGCTCAGCGGGTTGAGCTTGATACAATGATTCAGAGAGATTTCGAAGAAGCGAGACCTCATTGGGAGCAAGCTGTCACAGGATTCAATGAGAATTCTCTTGCACTGTATAATGAACCTGGAGATTTAATCATCAACATCTCTGAAAAAGGAGTTGTAAAAGAGAACGCATTCAAATTTGACGTCCAAATACCGCGCAGCAATAGCGAGGGCGTCAGTAAGATGAAGATATTCTGTTACGATTTGATGCTCGTGGACATATTCTCACGCAGAAAAAACATCAATTTCTTAGTCCATGACAGCACCATGTACGACGCTGTAGATTCCCGGCAAAGGGCCCATGCGCTGGAACATGCTCATGAAAAAGCAATCGAAAGCGGCTTTCAATATATATGTGCCTTCAATTCGGACATGCTTCCAATGGGAGACTTTAGCGACGATTTCAATATTAAAGATTACATTCGCCTTACTCTCAGCGATAAAGACCCGAAGGATAGTCTCTTTGGCTTCAGGTTTGACGATCTAGGCTAGGTTGTTTCTGAGCACCACCCTTTCAGTGCCCGCCACGGCACAATTTTGGCACAGTCGGGAGCGACAGTTAGCGATGTACAGCGATCACGGGCGATGTTAAACTGTTGATATCGTTGAAAATGTCAATCAATTCAACATGCTGAATAAGCCTCCGAAGGCAGAGGCCGCACGTTCGAATCGTGCCGGGTGCGC
>JAJFIM010000501.1 GCA_021774995.1 Alphaproteobacteria bacterium
ATTCCCGGTTGCGCCGGGGAGGATGTCAGGCAAGTCATCGCCTGTTTGGCAATCGCGCAGCGCAATAGTGAAATATTCTGAGCCCTTGTCGTCCACGCTGAACGCAATGAGCCTGTGGTCCGGGCTGTGGTCGCAGTCACCGATATTGAAATAGGATTTGCCGCGTGATTGCGCATCGCCGTCAAGCAGGACCTCTTCCTGGTCTTTGTTAGCGCTTTTGCGGCAGAAAATGGGGTGCTGCCCGCCGGTGCGGTACTTTATGAAATACGCGAACGGCCCATCCGGTGCGGGCACAGTGGTATCGTCTTCGCGGATGCGGCCTTTCATTTCCTTGAAGAGGGTTTCCTGAAGTTCTTGCGTCGGCGCCATCACCGCTTTGCAATAGGCATTTTCCGCGTCGAGATATTTTCGAATGTCAGGGTGAAGCGCATCGGGATCGCGCATCACTTCCCGCCAATTTTTATCGCGCAGCCAGGCATAAGGATCATCGCGCGTCTGGCCATGGAGGGTGATGGCGTGGGGGCGTTTTTCGGCGTGGGGGGGCGCTGACTGCGCGCCTGGTTTAGTCTTCATCTTTAGCGAGATGCAAAGACGCGCCGTTGATGCAATAGCGCAGTCCCGTGGGCTTTGGGCCGTCGGGAAAAACATGGCCTAAATGGGCGTCGCACTGTGCGCAAACCACTTCGGTGCGCCGCGACAAAAGCGAATTGTCTTGGCGTTCCCCGACCGCGTGCGCCTCAAGGGGCTGATAAAAACTCGGCCAGCCGGAGCCGGAATCATATTTTGTTTCAGAGCTGAAAAGCGGCGACCCGCAACATCTGCAATTATACACGCCTTTGTCTTTTGCGTCCCAGTATGGACCGGTGAAAGCGCGCTCAGTCCCTCCCTGGCGCGTGATCTTATACTGCTCCGGGGTTAGCTCGGCTTTCCAGTCCGCTTCAGATTTTATAATTTTACTCATCTTGTGATGTGCTTTCTTCGTTCTGTGCGCCGGTCACGATGCCGCTTTTAAAATCATATCGGCGGCTTTTTCGGCGATCATGATTGTGGGCGCGTTGGTGTTTCCCGAAACAATGCGCGGCATCACAGATGCGTCGATGACCCGCAGGTGAGATATGCCGTGAACGCGTAATTCATGATCAACAACAGCCATGGGGTCTGAACTGGGGCCCATGGAGCAAGTGCCGACGGGGTGGTAGATGGTTGACCCCGCCTTCTGAGAAAATTCCAGCAGATGTTCATCTGTTTTTGCTTCGGGGCCGGGAGAGACTTCATGGCCGAGAACCGCGTCAAGCGCCGATTGATTGGCGATCGTGCGTCCCCATTTCAATCCGGCAACGATCACTTGTTGATCGCGTGGGGAGTCCAGATAATTGGGTTCGATGGCGGGGTGATCTAGCGGAGAGGGGGACGAAATTCTGATTGAGCCTCGGCTTTCAGGGTGCAGCACAATAGGGGCGAGGGTGAGGCCGGGTTCGCGTTCCAGTTCGAATTTGCCTTCACTCAAAAATTTATCGGAATCGAGCGTGCCGGGCAAAATACAGAATTGGATATCGGGCGTCTCCAGATCAGGGCGCGATTTGGCGAAAGCAAAGACATGCGCCGGACTCATGGTCAACAGGCCCCTGCGCGTGAGCGCCCATTTGGCGATTTCCTTCACCAGAGGCCAGCCGCGAGAGCGTTCATTGAGACTGCCTTTTGTGATCACCCGGTAGAGCAGGCCGGCAATGAAATGGTCTTGCAGGTTTTCCCCGACGCCCGGCAGATGATGAACGGTTTCGATTCCGTGCGTACGTAAATGCTCGCCCGCGCCAACGCCTGATAGTTGTAGGAGTTGCGGCGAATTCACTGCCCCTCCGCACAGAATAATCTCCTTGCTGGCGCGTGCTTCCAGTTCTTGATCGTTTTGCCGATAAGAAACGCCGACCGCGCGGCGTCCGCGAAAAACAATGTGGTTTGCCAGGGCGTGGGTCTCGACAACGAGATTTTGGCGCTTCATGGCGGGGCGCAGATATGCGATCGCCGCGCTGACGCGTTTACCTTTCCTTACCGTAAGCTGGTAATAGCCGATCCCTTCCTGGCTCGCGCCATTGGGATCGGGGTTTCTGGGCAGACCCGCCTGCACGCCCGCTTCGACCACTGCGTCACTGATGGGATTGGATTCCGTTGCGTCGGTTACCGTTAAAGGTCCCTCCACGCCGTGAAAGTCATCGGCGCCGTGCTGCTGATTTTCAGATTTTTTGAAATAGGGTAGAACGTCATCCCAGCCCCAGCCTGTATTGCCCATCTGCCGCCAGCCGTCATAATCTTGTGATTGCCCGCGAATATAGAGCAGGCCGTTAATTGAGCTGGACCCGCCCAGCACCTTACCCCGCGGCCAGACGTGAACCCGGTCTTTTGTGCCCGGAGTGGGTTCTGTTTTATAGAGCCAGTTGATCTTAGGGTCCTTGATGGTGTGGGAATAACCCGCCGGAATATGGATCATGGGGCTGTTGTCAGGCCCGCCGGCCTCCAGAAGAAGGACGCGCGTTTGCGGATCGTCCGACAGACGGTTGGCCAGCACGCAGCCTGCCGACCCTGCGCCAATGATGATGTAGTCGTATTGAGCCATATGGAGCGCTCTCTTCTGTCTTTAGTCAAATACGCGTAAAGCGAATGCTTGGCGCTCTATAATGCTGACATTGGGGCAATGGGGTCAATGC